>JAUUYW010000086.1 GCA_030590265.1 Candidatus Krumholzibacteriia bacterium | reverse complement strand
GATGCCCTTGCAGCCAACAACATCCGCCGGTCCTCTCTGATTCATCTATTGCAGGGCAGGGCTGGGTTTGCCACTTATTATCCGGTGACCAGGGCCGATGGTTCCCTGGTCGGCGTCATCAATGGCGTTTTCGTTATGGAAGATCTGGTGGACAGTTGTCTGGGTGAAGAGCGCCTCAGAAAACAGTTTGCCTTTGCTGTCATTACCCTGACGGAAGAAATTGCCTACTCCCACCAGCCGGCCGAATATTCAGATGATATGCAACAGCAGGCCGTTCGCATTCCCATCCGTTTTGTGGATAAGGATTGGCAGCTGTGCCTGGTTCCTCTGACTTCATTGCATCAGCCGCTGCTGATGACCGGTGAAGGATTGTTGCTGGTCGGCGGCATTTTCCTGGCCTTGGCACTCAGCCTTCTGATGCGGGCCTACCTTCTTCGCGTAGCCGAATTGCGTGAAAGCCAAAGCGATTACAAGATGCTGGTGGATAACCAGGTGGACATGCTGGTTAAAACGGATACCGATTACCGGCTGATCTTTGTCAGTCCTTCCACTGTCAAAAAAGTAGGCGTGATAGAATCTGAACTCCTTGGCCGACGGACTTCTGATTTCATCCATCCGGATGATTTGGCCTCTTTGGCCGAATACTACCAGGAAGCAAGAACAGATCCGGATATTAACAGCCTGGTCGTGCGCATGAAAAGTGGTGATGATTGGATGTGGACCAGCTGGACGGGGTCCAACATTTACGATGCTGAAGGCAACATCCTGGGACGAGTCAGTGTCGGTCGAGACATCACCCAGCAAAGGGAAATGGAAAGCCTTTTGCACCAGGGTCAAAAACTCCAGGCAGTGGGGCAGCTGGCCGGTGGCGTGGCTCATGATTTCAATAATATCATCCAGGCCATTTTGGGATATCTGGGTTTTGTCAAATCCGGAATGGATCCCGACAGCGAAGCTTTTCATGATTTGACTCAGGCTGAAATCGCTTCCGAAAGAGCCGCCTCCCTGACCCGCCAGCTTCTGGCTTTCAGCCGCCGTCAAATGCTCAAGCCGGTGCTTCTGGACCTGAACCCCGTCACTACCGAATTGCTGCCCATGCTGCGGCGATTGCTTGGCGAATCCATCGATCTGACCTTCCATCCTGGGCCCAACCTGAGCAATGTGCGAGCGGATCGCAGCCAGGTTGAGCAGATCCTGGTCAACCTTTGTGTCAACGCTCGGGATGCTATTCAATCTGAAACCGGCTCCATTGTCATTACCACCTCTGCGGTGGACCTGGATGCTGAATTTTGCCGGCAGCACCAGTGGGCAGAGCCGGGCCAATGGGTTTGCCTCAGTCTTACCGATTCCGGTTGTGGAATGACCGAAAACACCCTGGCCCAGATTTTTGAGCCCTTCTTCACCACCAAGGAAACCGGTAAAGGAACCGGACTCGGCCTGGCAACCGTTTACGGCATCATCAAGCAGCACGAAGGCTTGATTGAAGTCAGCAGCCAACCCCAACAGGGGACTCGCTTCTCCCTCTATTTGAAAGCCACCAACGATTCCTTGGCAGAAGATGAGATCCTGGCTCTGACCACTCCGCAAAAGGGATCAGAAACCGTTCTGTTGGCCGAAGATGAAGAAATGGTGCGCAATCTGACCGAGCGAATTCTTTCCAGTGCCGGGTACCAGGTTCTGGTGGCCGATAACGGAATGCAAGCCTACCAACTGTGGACCGAAAGAATGCAGGATATTGATTTGGTGCTGATGGATGTGGTGATGCCGCAAATGGGTGGTCGGGAATTGTCGAAAAAAATCAGGGAAGACCGATCAGACATCAGAATTCTTTTCATCAGTGGTTATGACTCCGAATCCTTCCGAACTCCCCTGGTCACATCCGAGCCAGTGGATTTGTTGCTCAAACCGTTCAACAGAGAATCACTCTTGGAGCGCGTGCGAGAAGTTCTGGACCGATAAATCAATGCCAAAATGCTGACAAAAACCCCCAGGGCCGCCACGGGCCAGAAACCCTCGACGTTGGTAGGGGCTTTGGAGCTCCCAACCACCTCAGACACTCCCGCATCCACCGTCCACCCCAACAAAGGCGCCATCACCGCAGCAGCCAAACTCTTGGACTGAGACTCTATGGACAAAATAGTGGCCCCCATTTCCGGTGAGGACTCCCTGTCAAACCGGCTGATCTGGGCTGGACGAAATGCATTCTGAATCATACCCAGGAGAATGAACCCCAACACTGCCAGCCAAACTTGACCAACCTTCAGGGCCAGTCCCATGAGAGCAAAAACCAGCAGGTTCAGCCACCACATCAGGCCAATCAACGACTCTTCGCCACCCACACGATCAGCCAGTCGGTGGGAATTTCGGGAAGAGAATCCCATCAAGAGGAAATAGACAAAAAAGACCAGCCCGATAACCGGAGCAGCGCGTTGATCATCCGAAAAATTTCCACCCAGAAACTGGCTCGTCCACAGGAAGGACAACCCCAGGGCCAGGGCCTGCAGCACCGGTTGCAGATAATCCTTGGTTACCTTGAAAGCACCTTCGAGAAGCATGGACTCCAGGAACAATCCCCGCAACCGAGGCTTGCCAAAAGCTTCACTCATGGCCCGACGGGTCAAATTGATGGCTGCTGCGAAGTCGGCCTTTTGGCGGGTTTCGACCTCCAGGGTTTTGGGATATCCCAAAAAATTCAGGAGATTCAGGACGTAAGGCACCACGCTGAGCCAGAATACCATGGTGAAACTGCCGCTGATCATGACCAGGGCCCCGGCGGCCAGGGAGCTCACCGCTGACCCGATTTTTGACCAGGACCGCGTGAAGCCATAAACCCGGGTTCGCTCACCGAGACGATCTTCCTGGCGCAGCCACTCAAAAATCATGGCTTTGTGGGTGCCGGTGCGGAAGGCATCGCCCACGGCAAAAAAGAGCATCGCCACCATCAGCAAACCCATGGCCTGGGCCACGGCAAACAAAACAAATGAGATGATGTAGGAGATAAAAGATAGAATCATGGATCGACGGCGGCCGAAAACATCGGCCATGGCCCCGCTGGGGATCTCCAAAACCAGAGTGCTGATTTCACGGAACCCAACCAACAGCCCGATGTCCAGGAAAGTGAGACCCTTTTCCAGAAAGGCCAAAATAATAAAGGGCTCAAAGTACCTTTGGTTTTTCAGGAATCCATACAAACAAAAGCGGCGAATCATTCGGTCATCCTTGTCATCACTCCGTGCGTCTTTTAGTTTTGTTCGACTGACGCAATTCTACCACGGCTTACCCGACTCCAACAACCGGTCGTCCTCATGTCCCTGAAAACAATGCACGGTCGAGATATGACCCAGGGTCCCATGACCCGGCATTTGCTGGCAGTGGCCTGGCCGGTTTCGGTTTCTTTCCTGTTGCAGACATTTTACAATCTGGTGGATGCCTTCTGGTTGGGCAAATTGGGCAAAAGTGCGTTGGTAGCCCCGACCGTGACCATGAACATCGTCTTTATCGGCATCGCCCTGGCCATGGGCCTTGGGCAGGCGGGCACCACCCTGATCAGCCAATACAAAGGTGCCGGACAAACCGGTCGCATGGGACGGGCAGCCGGGCAATCGTTCATCCTGCAAATTGGAGTGGGAAGCCTTCTGGCCCTTTTGGGATTGATTTACGCTCCACAATTGCTGCGGCTGTTGCACACGCCGGAAGATGCTTTTGCGGGAACTTTGACCTACATGCGCTGGATCCTGGCCGGCGTTCCCCTGATGTTTATTTTTCATGTTTATCAAGGCATTTACACCGGACTGGGCGACACCGTTGGGCCCATGCGAATCAACGTGGCCACGGTTTTGTTGAACATGGTGCTGGATCCCCTGTTGATTTTTGGATGGGGACCGGTGCCGGCCATGGGAATTGCCGGGGCCGCGGCAGCCACGGTCTTTGCCCGGGCCATTGCCTCGCTGCTGGCCATGCGGGCCCTACTTGGCGGACCTGGTTTTCGCATCCACTCCTCGGATTTTCGGTGGGACAGGGAAATGATCACCCGATTGGTTCGAGTGGGAATCCCCCTCTCTCTAGGCCAGGCTGGAACCAGCCTGGGCTTCACCTTGATCGTGGGCATCGTCAATGGATTTGGTTCGTCGGTGGTGGCCGCTTTCGGCATTGGGCATCGGGTGGTCATGATGGTTTCGGTGCCGGCCATCGCCCTGAGTCAGGCCAACGCCACGGCGGTTGGCCAGAACCTGGGCGCCGGCTTTGTTGACCGGGCAGTTCTTTCGGTCAAAAGATCAGCAGTGCTGGTGACGGTTATTCTGTTGCCGTTGACCACGGCCACCTTCTTCTTCGGCGAGCACATCACCCACTGGTTCATCAATGACCCTGAAGTGATCAGCTACGGCAGAGATCTGTTCCGCATCACTTCTTTTTCGGTGTTTGCCTTCAGCCTGATCCTGGTCATGTTTGGGGCCTTTACCGGTTCTGGCCACACCCTGCCGGTGATGGTGGTGAACATGGGACGGTTGTGGCTGGTGCGAATCCCCGTCACTTTCTTGCTGGCTGTTGCCTGGGATTGGGGCCCGTCTGGATTGTGGTGGGCCATGAATCTCTCCAATATCGTGGCCGGTACCGTGGCTTTTTTCTGGTTCCTGCGCGGAGATTGGCAAAAATCGGTTATTGCTGACAACTGATTGGGGCTTGTCGAATTACACATCCTTGGGTATTGTTTTGTTGTGACATTCATCCATCTCCTGAAACGTGAAACCGGGGCCCGATCATGACCAATCTCGATACTCTGGAAGAAATCCTGGACTACGCCATCGCCTTGGAACAAAAAGCGGTGGACCTCTACACCATGATTGCCGAAAAGGCCACCAGTGAACACAATCGTGAAATGTTTCTCGCTTTTGCCAAAGAAGAAATGGGCCACAAGTTGAAACTGGAGAATGTCAAACTGGGGAAAATTGAAATTGGAACAACCGGTAAGGTTATGGATCTGAAAATTTCCGATTACGCAAACGATGTGGAATTGACCGACAACTCCAGTTATCAAAACATTCTGATGTATGCCATGAAGCAGGAAAAACAGGCTTTTCGGCTCTACACCGATTTGGCCGACCGTGCGGAAACCGAAGAGATGAAAAATCTTTTCCTGGCTTTGGCTTTCGAAGAGGCCAACCACAAATTGCGATTTGAGATTGAATACGACGAGAATGTTCTGCGGGAAAATTGATGGGGAAAATTGATGGGTTTGGCTGTCGGATTCAGATTCATCCGACAGCCAATCATCCAGCCATGGGTAGACAGAACACTAGGGCTTGATGCTGACTTCACCACTGGTGATGCTGCACTGGCACATCATGCGATCGGTGTCACGCATGCTGAATTCATTTTCCGCGTCATTCTTGGCCGATAGATTATCCATGCCCTCAAGCACTTCCACAACACAGGCTCCGCAAACCCCTTTGCGACAACCAAATGATACTCCCAGATCGGAAGCGGCCTCCTGGACTCGCTCTCCATCCTCAACATTGACCTGAGCGGTGGCGTTTTTCAAAACTGCCATATCAAAACTCCTTTTTATTCAAGACAAACAAGGTTGTTTTCATCTGCTTTTCAGACATATTGATAACAACAAATAGAAATGTCGCAACCTGTGTCGGCCAATTCTGTTGTCCAACTTTCTGGATCGTGGTACCTTCGGATATCAAACCAAAACCACTTTATCCTGGAGCAAAGCCACCTCATGCAACTGCGCCATCGCCTGCTATTGATCTTCGCCCTGATGCTGGTCATGGTTCTTTGGGAAGCATCCGAGAGCCCGGCTCAGTATTTTCATATTGAGACCATGGAAGAATCAGACGGTTTGCCCAGCCCCGACATCACCAGCATCACCCAGGATCACCGGGGGTTGATTTGGATTGCCTCCAGGACGGGAATCGCTTTTTTCAACGGTGCATCCTGGGAACAAACCGCGATGGACAGCCTGGCGGCGGACATCAGCCAGGGTCTTTTACAGGTGGATTTCAAAGGTGAAATTTGGGCCCTCATGTCCGGCAGCGACCCAGCCCTGATTCGTAAAGATCGCTTCCAATGGAGCTCGGTTCCCTTGCCAGAGGACCTCAAAAACTCTCCGCAAAGTTTCACACAATTCGCCCTGGCCAGGGTGGACACCAATGTTGTGGCCGCCCTGGTGGAACAATCCGGGAAAATGTATGTCATGCATGGAGACCGGTGGCAGGAAATTGCGCTGATAGACTCCGGAATATCCAGCATCACCAACATGATGGTTCAAAACAATCAAATCTGCCTGGCCACACCTGAGGGTGTCTTTTCCGTGCAGCCAGAAGCCCCATTTTCCTTGCAACCCCTGGTCGATCCCAACCTAACCGGCCAGGTCCTTTGTTTGAGTGTGGACCCAATTGACCACAGCCTTTGGCTGATCGGTGAGGACTGGATTGGAAAGCTGGTCGAGGGAATTTTTGCCTTTCTATTGCCCCCTGAGGGCTCACTCTTCCCCTGCTTTCAAGAATCCCCGGCTCCAGTTTGCGGAGCCGATGGCTTCGGTGGAGTTTATCTCTCCGGCCATTATGGCACCCAGTATTTTCACCCTTCCTCCGGGATGGAAATATTTGGGCCCGAAAGTGGTCTGGTTGACAATGACTCCCGAACCTTCTTTCTGGACCGGGAAAATGTCATGTGGCAGGGAACCAAGCGCGGAATCAGCAAAATCATCAGCCGATACACCAAGGGATATACCAGCCAACAGGGTCTTCTCGCCGATGAAGTGACTGCCATTCTTCGCCGTCGGGACGGCACCCTGGTTCTGGGCCACAACGATGGGCTGACGCTTTGGAAAGAGGGCATGGCCACCATCCCATTCAGGAAGAGCGACATCCATCATCGCGTTCTGGATTTGGCGGAAGACTCCCAAGGCACCGTTTGGATTGCCGGTCGGCAAAGAGGAATCGGACGGCTTTCTTCTGATGGGAATCTGACTTGGTGGACCAGGGAAAAATCCATTCGGGGGCACTGTGTCTCGGTTGTGGTTGATGCTCAGGATCGGGTTTGGGCCGCCTTCGGCAATCAGCTCCTGATGGGAAAGAACGGAGATTTTTCTCCTGTCATCATACCCGGCTTCCCTCTGGAAAACGGCTACATTCGGCGTCTGATCCGGAGCAACGATGGCACCATCTATATGGCTACGGGCAATCTCGGATTGCTGGCTTACAGGGAGGGCCAGATCCACCAGTGGAAAACCGGACTGAAAGATCACGGCAATTCCGTATTCGACCTGTTGGAAACACCTCAAGGGGAAACCTGGGTCGGCACTCGGGCCGGTTTGTACAAGTTAGCCGACAATCGACTGGTTCGGCCTTCCGATCCCCGGTATGACATCAAACGACCGGTGTATTTTCTGGAAATGGACCAGCAGAACCGCTTGTGGGTGGGAACCGACAACGGGGTGATCAGGGTGGATCAGAACCGGGTGGACTATTTCACCGTGGAAAACGGGCTGATAGGCAGGGAGACCAACCGCTGCGCCAGCCTGGTGGAATCGGATGGAAAAATCTGGGTGGGGACGGAACGGGGCCTGACTGTTTTTGACGATATGTTTGAGAATACCAAGAGCATGCCGCCTCTTGTCTTCCTGGTCCAGGTCGAAGCCGGGGATCAGATTTTTTCCCTTTTGGATCAAACTGAAGAGATCATTCTGCCGACCCCAGGCAATACTTTGGTTTTTCGGTTTTCCCTCCTGACCTCCCAGTCCCCCAAAGGGATTCGGATTCAGAGTCGTTTGGATGGGTTGGAATCCCATTGGATCGAACAAAACCTCACGGGGGAATTGGCCCTGCGATACACCCACCTTGACCCCGGCACCTACCAATTCCATCTCAAGGCTGCCGGCTTGGAGCAGCCATGGAGCAATGTCATAAGTTCTCCTGAAATCACATTGCCCACCCCCACCTGGTACCAACCGTGGTTTTGGGCTTTGATTGCCATGGCTCTGTTGTTGGCTCTTATTCTGCCTGTTATCGTTTTTGCTCAACGCCGTTCCACCACCAGGCTTAAACTGGAAGTCCAGGAGCAAGTCGCAGCCAATCGGCGAATTGAGGCCGAATTGGAGCAGGCCCGAGGCCTTGGGTTTGGTGATTCCGACCCGCCACCCTCTCCTTAGAAAGGTTAGAAATGCACCGACTGAATTTTATTCTCCTGGTTCTCATTGTTCTGCTGGTTCTCCTGACCGGATTTGCCCATGCCGATGAGCTGCCCTCCTGGAACGAAACGCCGGTCAAGCAAGCCATCCTCGACTATGTGAAAGCCGTCACCACACCCGGCAGTGAGGACTTTGTCCCTCAGCCTGAACGCGTGGCAATCTTCGACAACGACGGTACTTTCACCTGCGAACGACCCAACTACGCATCCACCCTCTTCCAGGCTGGTCTGGTGAGGAGTTTAATTGCCAAAGGCAAAATCGACAGTGCCAAAATGCCCTTCAAGGCCTGGAACTCCTTCGACAAGGATGCCCTGAAAAAGTACGGTTGGAAAGAAGCCTACCAGGAGATGAACGCCGCTTTCGGCGGGATGCCCGTTGCTGCCTACCGCGACTCGGCCCGGGCCTTCATGGATCGATACGTGCATCCCAGATACAGGGTTCTGCTTCCACGTCTCTACTATGCTCCCATGCTTGAGCTGGCCGACCTTCTCACCGGGCACGGATTCCAGTTGTGGGTTGTCACGGGCAGTGAACAGGAATTCATGCGCAGTTTTTTGGAAGATGCCACCGGCGTACCCCCTGAAAACATCATCGGCAGCTGGACACCTGGAGTTTCCACCCAGGAAGGCAAGGAGATCCGCATCGTGCGCGGCACAGTGCAGGTGTACAACGGCCATGAGGCCAAACCCGGCAATATTGATACCCGCATCGGGCGCCGTCCCCTGTTTGTTGTGGGCAACAGCGACAACGATCAACCCATGTGTCGTTATGCCCTCACCGGAAAGCAGTTGGGGTTTGCCCTCTGGGTTCACCACGATGATTCGAAACGGGAATACAAATACGACAAGGGAACCGACGACATGGCCGACCTGGTCAAGAAAAAGGACAATGCCTGGCGCATCAGCATGGAAAAGGATTGGCAGCGAATTTTCCAGGATGGTGTTCGAGATTGAATTATTTGACCAGTTTATACCCTGACCGGTTCCAATCATTCACTCCATGCCTCAGGTTCACAACCTGCTTGAATCCCTTGTCGATCAACATCCGTGAAGCCACGGTGCTGCGATTTCCGGACCGGCAGTAAATAAAGATGGTGCGATCCTTGTATTCAGCCAATTCCCCCACTCTAACCTGGAGAACCTGAACTGGAATCAACAGGGCATCCTCAATGTGACCATCGTTGAATTCGCGGTCGGTGCGCACATCCAGGATCAAAGGATCAATGTTGGCGATGAGAGCCACCGCCTCCTTGGCCGAGACTTCCTGGTAACTGGCGGCCGTGTAGTCCACTGCTTCAATCACACCGGTAAGATTGCCTGCTTGATAGGAAAAAGTCCCGGTGCCAGGCACTTTGAAGTAGGGCTTGGAACCTTCAGGGGCAGGATATTCTCCGTCGACCTTCAAATCCTCAATGACCAGATGAATATTGCCGCCACCCTTGATTTCGGGTCGAACATAATCACCACGGTAAATCCGGAAATCCTGATTGGTCAGAGATGGGTCGAAAGTCAGCACACGCAGACCGTCCTGGACCTGGCCGGAAATTTGGGCTTGGCCGGAAGAGCCCCCAACTTCACCTGACGCGGATTGATCGGTGGAATCACTGCCACCGGAGCCACAGGCGGTGAGGGCAAATATCAGCGCAAGCAGGACTGCCAGCGTAGGAATACGGTTCTTCATCAATCACCTCATAATTCGGGTTGGAATGGTTTTCAATTGGCTAAAGTACAGCAATTCCTATCAAAACGCACGGAATTTCAAGAAGCCTTTCCAGGGATAATTAATTCTTTTTTGGACCAATAAATAGCATTCAAGTCTCTCTCTCCCATGTCGATAATGAATTCGCAAAGACACCAGTTGGTCATTTTTGTCACCTTCCACGGCCCTCTTGGGGCCAAACATAGGGAAGCAATGAAGTTGAGAACAAAAACAAAACTGGGATTCTGGTCGGTTGTGATCGCCGTGGGATGCATTATGTGGTCCCCTGCAACGCCACCAGCTCTCGCCGAAGGTTCTCCGGACTACACGGAGTTCTCTCTCGAAGACCTCATGGAAATGAATGTGGTTTACGGGGCTTCCAAAATTAAGCAAAACGCCAAGGAAGCGCCGAGTTCCATCACCATCATTTCCCGTGAGGAGATCAAAACCTACGGTTACCGCACCATGGCCGAAGTTCTGGCCAGTTTGCGTGGGTTCTACGTCACCTATGACCGCAACTATTACTACATAGGTGTGCGCGGATTGGGAAACCCGGGTGATCTGAGCAGCCGCCTTCTGGTTTTGATTGACGGCATTCGCACCAACGAAGGTTCGGTGGGGGGGGTGATGACCGGCAACGGCTTCCCCGTGGATATCGACTTGATTGAGCGCATCGAGGTGATTCGCGGACCAGCCTCTTCCGTTTACGGGACCAATGCCGT
>JAUUYW010000342.1 GCA_030590265.1 Candidatus Krumholzibacteriia bacterium | reverse complement strand
GTCAATTCCTGGGTTGAGTTGAGCACTGGCCTGCCGGACGAGTTGCCGGATGAAACAGGCAGAACAGCTTTTGCCTTTGGGGTGGGCAACGACATGGTGTACGCCTCTGCGGATGTGCCCAATGGTGATAGCAACCGGGGACAGATTTGGCGCTCAAGCGACAACGGCCTGACCTGGGAGCATCGAAGCTCGCCTTTGCACATGAAGAAACAGGGATGGTACGACAACGTCATCTGGCTTGAGCCAGGAAGCACGGACCGAATTATTTTTGGTGGGATCGACCTTTTGAAAAGTTTGGACGGCGGCTTGTGGAACACCGTCATTTCGGATTGGAATAATTATCATGAAGGCGGCATGTCAGCCCATGCCGACCAGCATGTGATTATCCCCCATATCAACTACGGCAATGGCAACACAACTGTTTTTGTGGGTAATGACGGGGGAATTCAAAAGAAAGAGAACCCTCTATTCTTTGAAACCACCAGTGGTTGGGTCAATTTGGCCCATAATTTGGGCATCACTCAATTCTACAGTGCGGATGCCAATCTGGATGGGAGTTTAATTCTGGGGGGAACCCAGGACAATGATGATTTGCTCTTTACGCGATCCGATGGGTCTCAGGACTGGTTTCAAGCAAATGCAGGGGACGGCACCTACACTGCCATCAATCCGGTGCAGAACAACATCATGTTCACTTCTTACGTCCATCTGGCTATGACCTGGAGTTTCGATTTTGGTCAAACTTATTTTCATATAACTGATGGTCTTTGGGATGCGGAAATCGAGTCGAAGACTCTTTTCATTGCTCCTTTCGCTCTGGACCGAATTAATACCACATACCTTGTGGCTGGCGGCACTTCAATTTGGCGCACCAGCAATTCGGGTGACTACTGGCATCAGGTACTGGAGCCTCTCAGTGGCGACCCCAAGTGCAGCGCCGTTGAAATCAGTCCTCACGTGGGGGCCATCGTCAATTGGGTGGGTTACGTAGATGGCAGCATCGGAAAGACCGAAAACTGGTATGACTGGACCGCGGTCACCGGCCCTGCTCCCGGTCCGGACCACACCTTCATCACCGACATTGAGATAAGCCCCCATGATTCCGAAACCGTCATCGTCGTTTTTGGCGGCTATGCTGCCGACCGCATCTGGATAACGCGGGACAACGGGCAGAGTTGGAATCCACTGCCGGGCCAGGGCGATGGGCTGCTGCCCATGATCCACACCAACTGCGTGACTTTCCATCCCAACAACCCGAATTGGCTTTATGTGGGCACGGATATCGGGATTTTTGCGTCGGAAGATTTGGGGCAGCACTGGTCCGTGACTCAGCGCTATGAACTGAGCGAGGGGCCGGCCTATGTGGAAGTATCGGATTTGTTCTGGCACTCGGGCGATACTCTGGTGGCGGCCACCTATGGTCGGGGAATTTATGAATGCCGGCCCCTGGAATACATATACGTCGACATCGCCAACAGCGGTGAAGAAGACGGTTCCTGGAGTGATCCATACAATACTTTCGATGAGGGATACCTCGCTGCGGGCAACGGATCCAATCTGATCATGACCGGTGGCGACTATCAACAGGGGAACCGGTTTCTTTTCAAACGCATGACTGTAACGGGTCAGAACGGAACGGTTGTCATCCGGTGAAATATTACCTGTTGCTGATATTACTTTTGTTGCCGGTGATCTGCCTGGGCCAGCCGTTGTGGAGCGTGGACAAGGGGCAGACGGTGGTGGATCACAGCCTGCTCGATGAAGTGGTTGCAAACAAAACCACACAGTTCAGCATCACCGCCGATGGTGAAGAGTTTCGTGTGGATGTGGAAAATGTCTCGCCACCGAATCTGGGAGTGACCAGCATTTCCGGACGCATCAATGGTCATCAGGAGTCCTTCTTTCTGCTCTGTCGGACTGACAAAGGAGCCACCATCGCCTTTTTCAGGGCCGCCGGCGGGGAAGCCTACCGTTTGGACCACACCATGGGCAGCGATCAGATTTATGCAGTTGAGGTGGGGGAATTGGGGAGTTGTGGCGGCGGTTTGAAACCGTCCCAGGTGAGGCTTGGGGGAGAGCCTCACCATCCTCAGCCGGCACGGCCCTCGGCCAATGAGGACCCCTCCCGCTCGGTGGCCGACGACGGCAGCCGCCACGACATCGTCATCGGTTACACTCCGGCTGCTGAATCCTACATGGGCGGCTGGGATTATATCCGGGCCGAAGCCCAGTTGTCCGTGGATGCAGCCAATCTGGCCTACAGCAACAGCAACATTGCTTCAGAGCTGCGACTGGTTCACATCGTATTCACCGATTATCAGGAAACCAGTGCCTGGAATTACATCGACCATGTTTTGTATCTGTTGGATCCATACGACGGGTACATGGATGACATGCATCAGGATCGGAACCTGACTGGAGCCGACTTTGTCTCAGTGCTTATCGATGGTCGCGACACCATGGGGGAAGTGCCGACCTGTGGTGTCGCCCGGGTCATGCAGTCCGATGAAGTCAACCATGATTTCGAACACCTGGCCTTTTCCATTGTTTCGGTTCAGTGCGCCGCCGTGAACTGGTCACTGGCCCATGAAGTGGGGCACAACCGGGGTTGCGCCCACGATCGGGATCATGCCCAGGTTGATGGCGTCTTCGATTATTCCTACGGTCATCTTTTTGCCTTTGACGACGTGGAGGAAACCGGGCTGCGCACAGTCATGGCTTACGATCATTTCCATTTCCCCCACGAACGAGTCCCATACTTCTCCAACCCTGAAGTCAGTTTCGGCGGCGACGCCACCGGTGTGTGGCCCGGCCTGGACGGAGAAGCCCACAATGCCCTGACCCACGACCACACTTCAGCCGTGTGCGCCGCTTTCCGAGGTGAGCGAACCTTCGTGCAATTCAGTTATCCCCACGCCTACTCCGATGGTCTGATCCTGTTCCCCTACCCAACCATTGCCGAGGGTTTGGCCGGGTCGCTGGTTGGCGGGAATATTGTGATCCAGGAGAGCAAAGCTGATTTCACCGGAGTTTTTTCTGAACCGAGGTCGTATATCAGTGATGCTGTCGGGGGCATTGTCCTGGGCGGTTTCTAGGCTAAACACTGCAGTCGCCAGGGGCTATTTCGTCAATGAAAGAAGCTCTCTCGGTATCATCGGGTATGGCAAGGGCCAAAGTGGAAACCAGATGATCGAGACTGTGGGCTTTTCTCAGCTCCCTCCGGACCAGGGTGCGCGCCACCGGGCCAATTCGAGCAACCAGGAAATTAACAATGCGGGTAGTTTCGCCCTCGGTCAGGGACAAGGCAGGGCCAACGCCGGTGGCGACGGAAATGGTTCTGGAATCCGATATATTACTTTGGGTCAGGGATGACATGAAAGAAGACGGATACTCCAGGGCGCTGGTCCCTCCACCATCATCAATTCTCTGACAGATCCCAAGAAAGGTCGTACGGTCGCCCGCGTTGGGAATCTTTCTGGCCAATTCCTGGGTGAAGTCCTCCCAGTTGGCTGCCCGTGACCACGCTTTTCGAACCAATACCTTGGCCAAAGGGCCCACATAATCTGCCAACCGGCGGGTCACTTTTTTGAGGCTCTCGTCTTCATTAAAAACCGTGGGGGAGACCTTGAGGCCTTGTGGATGTGCCGTAAATATCGTGTTCTGGCTGGCGGTGGATTCCAGAGCTCCGGGAGATGGCTGCCCCCCGCCTTTTAGCTCCAGGAGATCCTTTTCCAGATGGGCCATGCTTGAATAACGATGGTCCGGATCCTTGGCCATCATCCGACCCACAACCTGACAAAACCCACCACTCAGTGTGGGTTCAATACTGCGAAGGTCAGGTAGTGGATCGTTCAGGTGACGGGACATGATGTGCGGTCCCGAAGTGCCGTCAAAGGGAACCTTGCCCGTGGCCAGATTGAAAAGGGTGGCCCCCAGGCAATAGATGTCAGCACGGGGGTCGATGGGACGATCACCAGTGATTTGCTCCGGCGAGATAAAATGGGGGGTGCCCAGGGATTGACCGGTCACTGTATTGCTCGAATCT
>JAUUYW010000204.1 GCA_030590265.1 Candidatus Krumholzibacteriia bacterium | reverse complement strand
GGATATATCAGGCACTGGAAAAATAATTGCTGCAAAATCACAACCGGGCCGGGCTCAAACCCCGGCCCTTGTGATTCCCCACCTTCATGATGATATTGCCTCGGTACCAATCAGTCCGGCAATCCTCAACCTGGTCCTGCGAGGTGTCTGCTCATGGATTTCCTGAAGAAAAATCCCCTCGTCTTGACTCTGGCCCTAGTGGCCGGCGCCGTGGTTCTCATCACGGCCCTGTCCATGTGATGGCCCTGATCCTGGCATTATTTCTCGTTATCCGGATTCTTGAGGTCAGCCGGCTGCTGCCACCGATGGCGGCCAGCTATGCCGATGATCTGCTTTGCCTGCCTCTGGTTCTGGGATTGATTCTTTGGGCTCACCGCAAGCTGTTGGACAGAGGCTCGGCCTACACCCTTCCCCGGTTCCACGGGTTGTTGACCCTGTTTCTTTTTGCCTCCTATTTTGAAGCCTTGTTGCCCCATTTGAATAGCAGTGCCATTGCCGACCCCTGGGATTTGCTGATGTATGGCCTGGGGTATTTGGTCTTTGAAATGGTGATGAACAAACCGTCAGGTGATGTCAGTGGGAAACTCCGTCAAGAACTTGTCTGACAATTCTTGCCAGGGCTTCTGAACCAAAGGGTTTCTTCAGGAATGTATGGGGTGATTGGGTGATTCCCGTTACGTCCAGTTTCTTGTCCACATAGCCGGACATGAAAACCACCTTCAAGTCGGCTTTGAGTTCCACCAGGTCCCGCACCAGTTCCACACCGCTGATTCCGGGCATCACCACATCGGTCAAAACCAGATCAATGCTGCTGCCGTGGACCTGAAAAATTTCCAAGGCTTCCTGGCCTTCGGCGGCAATCAAAACCTGATAACCGTATTGCTTCAGAACAGTGGCAGCCAGGCTGCGCACCAGAGATTCATCCTCAACCACCAGGATGGATTCCGAACCCCGGAGTTGTGGGCTTTCGAGTACCGGCGGGGTGAATTCTGTTTCAACATTCGCTTGAAATGCCGGCAGGCTGACGGTGAAGCGAGTACCGACATCAGGTGTGGAATCCACTTCAATGTGTCCATTGTTTTGCTGCACAATTCCATAAACAGTGGACAGTCCCAAGCCAGTGCCTTGATGAATGTCCTTGGTTGTAAAGAAGGGTTCAAAAATCCTCCGTGTAATCTCAGGGTTCATGCCTGATCCGGTGTCGGATATTTCCAGGATTACCATTTCTCCCTGCATGATACCATGGCACGTTTGGCAGTGGCGCCGATCCAATTCTTTGGTATGGACCCGGATCGTAATGGTGCCGCCTTCAGGCATGGCTTCCTGGGCATTGACCACCAGATTCATCAGCACCTGATCCAGTTGAATGCTGTCGATGAAAACGTTGGGCACGCCCTCGGCAAGATTCTGTTCAATGTGGATGTCTTCGCCAATCATGCGCCGAAGCATGCGCAGGCTTTCCTTGATTCTGAGCCCTGGATCGAGCAAACGGGGTGCGGCAATCTGTTTGCGACTGAAGGTCAACAGCTGGGCGGTCAAGTCGGCGGCTTTGGACCCGGCTTTTTGGATCTCCTGCAATTCAAAAGATTCCTGGTCGTTGTGCTGTTCATCTTCCAGCAGCAGTTCGGAGTAGCCGTTGATGACAGTGAGCAGGTTGTTGAAGTCGTGGGCGATGCCACCGGCGAGTCGGCCGATGGCTTCCATTTTCTGAGATTGATACAGCTGGTTCTCCACATCCAGCTTCTCTTGCCGCACAGCCCTGTACTGAGTGATGTCAGTGCATATTCCTTCGAGGCTGACGGCCTTTCCCAGATCGTCAAAACCAAAAGCGTGCCGCTGGTTGATCCAGACGATATGCCCCTTTTTGTGAACCACCCGGTATTCGATGTGGGGCGAAACCTCGCCGCTCAATATTTGTTGAGCCAAATCGTGGAAAAGCTGCTGATCCTCAGGGACGATGAGGCTGCGAAGCATCTGGGGATTGTCCAGAAAATCCTGGGGAGGATGACCGGTCAAAGTGAAGACCGCGGGGCTCACATACTGGTAACGATGTTCATCCAGCATCCATCGGAAAATCACGTCGCGGGCGTTGTCGGCCAGCAGTCGAAACCGTTCTTCACTTTCTGCCAATTCTTGATGAGACTTGGCCTGTTCGGCCAGCCGTTCGTCGAAAACAGCTTGGTTTCGATAAAAGAGGAGGCCGATGGTGAGACCGACCCCACCACCAAGAACAACCGGGATAAGAAATCCCTGCGGTGCAAAAAGAGGAGCCCCCAAAAGGTATTTCTGGAAGATGGATAGCAGGGACAACAGCGAGGCACCCAACACCATTGCCAACCAGAGATTGATTGATTTGGACCTCAGGGAAAAACGGTTGGCACCGATTTGAACCATTGGCTCTCCTTAGCTTGATTTCCAACTTCTGCAGGATAGCCTGACATGGCCTCAATTTGCAACACTGCAAAAAAAGGCCGCCCCGAAAGGCGACCTTTTCCCGACAATCAGTTGGACTGATTATTTTTCTTCGAACTTCAAACCAGCCAGGTGCTGCAAAGAAGCCCAGCGCCGGTCGATGAATTCCTGACCCAGTTGAGACAGTCTGGCTGCCGTCTCCGGATCGGATTTCTGCAACATGCGGAAACGATTTTCCGTGGCTGCATAGTCGGCGAAGGTGGCTGTTGGAGCCTTGCAATCCAGCTTCAAAGGAGCCTTGCCGGTGGAGATCCGTCGAGGATCGAACCGGTAAATAGGCCAGTAGCCGGACTTGACGGCCAGATCCTGGTGAGTGTTGCCATCACCCAGATCGTAACCGTGCTCAATGCAGGGGCTGTTGGCAATGAGCAGGCTGGGCCCGTCATAACTTTCAGCTTCCTTGATGGCGTTGATGGTCTGGGAATCCTTGGCCCCGAAAGCAATTTGCGCCACATAAACGTGACCGTAGCTCATGGTAATCAAACCCAGATCCTTCTTGCCGATGGCCTTGCCTCCGGTGGCAAACTTGGCTACCGCACCAATGGGTGTGGCCTTGGAAGCCTGGCCACCGGTGTTGGAATAAACCTCGGTGTCCAGCACCAGCACGTTGACGTTCTTATCAGACGCCATCACATGATCCAGTCCGCCGTAGCCGATGTCATAGGCCCAACCATCGCCACCAACAATCCACACGCTCTTGTTGACCAAATAGTTGGCCAGTTCTTTCAAGCGGTGGGCATCGGCGGAGGTATTGCCCTCCAGTTTCTGCTGCAAAGCTTCAACGCGCTGACGTTGGTCCACAAAGTCCTGCTCGGTCTCCATGGACGCGCCCAGGACATCGGCAACCAGCTCGGCACCAATTTCCTTCTCCAGCTGACTGGTCAGCAGGCGAGCTTCCTGTGTCATCATGTCGATGGACAGGCGGAAGCCCATGCCAAACTCGGCGTTGTCTTCGAACAGGCTGTTGGACCAGGCAACACCACGGCCGTCGCTGTTCTGGCTGTATGGTGTTGTGGGCAGGTTACCACCGTAGATGCTGCTGCAGCCGGTGGCGTTGGCCATGATGGTGCGGTCCCCAAACAGCTGGGTGACCAGCTTGATGTAAGGAGTCTCACCACAACCAGGGCAGGCCCCGGAGAACTCGAACAGTGGTTCGAGGAACTGGCTGCCCTTGATGTTGGTTTTGACCTTGGTCCGGTCGGGGTTGGGCAGATCCAGGAAGAAGTCCCAGTTGTCGCGCTCGCTGTCCCGCAGGGGAGGCTGCTCGGCCATGAACAGGGCCTTGCGCTCGGGATTCTCCCGGTCCTTGCCAGGACATTCTTCAACACACAGACGGCAACCGGTGCAATCTTCCGGAGCCACCTGAATGGTGTATTTGGTTCCGGGGAAATCCTTGGCCTTGTAATCGAGGGCCTTGAATGTATCCGGGGCACCTTCCAGCAGCTCTGGTTCGTAAACCTTGGCGCGAATGGCGGCGTGAGGACATACAAACGCGCATTTGTTGCATTGAATGCAAAGCTCGTCCTCCCACACGGGGATTTCCAGAGCGATGTTGCGTTTTTCCCATTTGGCGGTGCCTGTTGGCCAGGTGCCATCGGGAGTGAATGCACTGACCGGAAGCATATCACCGTTGCCGGCCAGCATCATGGCCGAAACCTGCTTGACGAACTCGGGTGCTTCATCAGCCACAATAGCCGAGCGAATCCTGGTGGAGGTCACTTCGCCGGGCAATTCGACCGCGTGCATGTTCTCCAGGGCGGAATCCACCGCCGCATAGTTCATGTCGACGATCTTCTTGCCCTTCTTGCCGTAGGTCTTGTCGATGGCGTCCTTGATCTTGGCGATGGCCTCGTCCGGCTCCAATACGCCGCTGATGGCAAAGAAGCAAGTCTGCATGACGGTGTTGATGCGTCCGCCCATACCGGCTTCCCGGGCCACTTTCACGGCATCGATCACAAAGACTTTGGCCTTGCGGGTCAGCAGGCTCTCCTGCACCTCGCGGGGCAGCTTGTCCCAGGCTTCGTCGGGACCGTAGGGGCTGTTGACCAGGAAGGTTCCACCGGGCATCAGGGCTTCCAGCATGTCGAACTGGTCGAGGAAGGTCCACTGATGGCAGGCCACGAAATTGGCGCGCCGAATCAGGTAGGGCGTGCGCAGAGTCTCGGGTCCGAAACGAAGGTGGCTGATGGTAACAGCGCCAGCCTTCTTGGAATCGTAAACGAAATAACCCTGAGCGTGGTTGTCAGTGCCCTCGCCGATGATCTTGATGGAGTTCTTGTTGGCACCCACGGTACCATCGGAACCCAGACCGTAGAACATGGCGCGCACCACATTGTCGTCTTCGATGTCGAAGCTGGCGTCATAGTCCAGCGAAGAGCCACTGACATCGTCGTTGATACCCACAGTGAAGTGGTTTTTGGGTTTGTCCTGGGCCAGGTTGTCGAAAACCGACTTGATCATGGCCGGGTTGAACTCCTTGCTCGAAAGACCATACCGCCCACCAACAACTTTCACGTCGCCGGCAAAGGGGGTGGTTCCGTCGACCTGAGCTTCGGCCAAGGTGGTCAGAACATCCATGTACAGGGGCTCACCGGGACAGCCAGGCTCTTTGGTGCGATCCAGCACACCAATACTCTTGACGGTGCTGGGCATGGCAGCCAGGAAGTGCTCGGCGCTGAAAGGCCGGAACAGGCGCACTTTCAAGACGCCAACCTTGGCGCCATTGGCGTTCAGGTTGTCAACCACGTTGTGGATGGCGTCGCAACCACTGCCCATGGCCAGGATCACATGCTCCGCATCGGCGGCTCCGTGGTACTCGTAGAGTTTGTACTGCCGACCGGTGAGGGCGGCAAATTTGTCCAGGGCCTTGACCATCACTTCGGGACAGGCGGCATAGAAGGGTGCCGAAGCTTCCCGGGCCTGGAAGAAACAGTCCGGATTCTGGGCGGTTCCCCTGAGCTGGGGCTTGTCCGGAGTCAGACCACGGCTGCGATGAGAACTCACCATCTCCTGAGTGATCATGTGCAGGATGTCTTCGTTGGTCAGTTCCTCGATCTTGCTCACTTCATGACTGGTGCGAAACCCGTCAAAAAAGTGCAGGAAAGGGATGCGGCTTTCCAGGCTGGCGGCCTGGGAGATCAGGGCAAAGTCGTGGACTTCCTGCACCGTGGTGGCGCCCAGCATACCCCAGCCGGTCTGGCGACAGGCATAAATGTCCGAGTGATCGCCAAAGATGGACAGGGCGTGGGTGGCAATGGTACGAGCTGCGATGTGGAAGACGGCTCCCGTCAACTCACCGGCGATCTTGTACATGTTAGGGATCATCAACAGAAGTCCCTGACTGGCGGTGAAGGTGGTGGTCAGGCTGCCTGCCTGCAAGGCACCGTGAACGGCGCCGGCGGCTCCACCTTCGGATTGCATCTCCGTCACGTTGGGTACCACACCCCAAACGTTTTTATCACCCTGAGAACTCCAGGCATCGGAATGCTCGCCCATGGGGCTGCTGGGAGTAATAGGGTAAATGGCGATGACTTCATTGGCCCGGTGTGCCACCGAGGCGGCGGCTTCATTGCCGTCAACGAGGATCATCCTGCGTGTCATATTTGCTCCTTTTTACGCGCAATAATGAAGGTGGCCCCAGGGTGGGAGCACCATATTTTTTTCTTTGTTTCGCATAGATGTTAGGCAAGAAACGGTGCTTGGTCCAGAAACCATTGCGATTTTTCGAATATAATCACCGACCCGTGATTTTCACTTGAGGCCAAGGATGATTGTAAGTGGCCTGGAGAATGT
>JAUUYW010000004.1 GCA_030590265.1 Candidatus Krumholzibacteriia bacterium | reverse complement strand
GGCTTGGAGAGTTCTTCGCTCAATTCCTGATAGCGTTGCCGCAGAGTCTCAACATTGGCCTTCACGAAACATCTCCATCATTGGCTAGGTTGGCAGCGGACTCGGTTTCTTCACTGTTTTCCGACTCGGGCAGGTCGTAGTACACCCGCTCTTTGAAGTCGTCCGCTTCCGGAGTGAGAACCGCACGCAAAGCGGCCATACCCACGGTGAGTTGTTCGTCATCCGGCTCGCTGGTGGTGATCTTCTGCAGCAGAAGCCCCGGCAATATCACCGGTTTCAGGAACCAGGCCTTGGCATACTTGCCGGAAAGCTTGATGGCCTCGTAGGCCAACCCACCGATCACCGGTACAAATGCGATGCGCTGCAAACGATCGGCAATATCTTCGGGCCGACCCAGCAGGGCAAAAACAAAAATGGAAATCAGCATCACGAAGAAAAGGAAGCTCGTCCCGCAACGCGGATGCAGGGTGGTGAAAGGCCGGGCGCCATCGGCATCCAGACTCTTGCCGTTTTCAAAGGCGTGGATGCTTTTAGGTTCAGCACCGTGGTACTGGAAAACCCGCGCCATGTCCGGCAGCTTGCTGACCGCCAGAAGGTAGATCACAAACATGGCCACCCGAATAATTCCATCCACCACATTCCAAACCAGACTGCCGGCACCTTCGCCCACAATCAGGTCGGTCAACAAAATGGGGACATAGAAGAAGAGTCCGAGACTCAGGGCAAACGAAACCACCACTGTTCCCCACATCAGCAGGGTATCCTTGATGCTGGTTTTGCTGGAGTCGACGCGGTCTTCACTGGTGGCCTGGTCGGCCGAGAACATCAGGGCGTCGATGCCCAGTCCCATGGTTTCAATGAGGTGGATGCCCCCGCGCAAAACGGGGATATTCAGGAATGGCAGTTTCTTCATGATGCTGCCGAAAGTTTTCTTGCGGACCACAATGCGTCCATCGGGTGTGCGCACGGCCATGGCCAGGAATGACGGGCTGCGCATCATCACCCCTTCAATGAGGGCCTGTCCGCCCACGGCCAAATCCATGGTCTTGGCTTCGGACGAATCCAGCGAAGCTGGGTTGTCCACTGTTGTGGCTGATTCTTTAGTATCACTCATGCATAACTCCTGCAGGTTTAATCTTCCTGGCAAAGTATCAAAGAAAGGGTGCCGGGACAATCACCCAGCACCCTTTAAAGCTCTGATGCCGCACAAGGTCGACGGAAGCTTTATGGAAAACGTCCTACTTCTTGGTGTAGGAAACGTTCTCGTAACGTTTGCGGAAACGCTCCACACGACCAGCGGTATCGATGATCTTCTGCTGGCCCGTGAAAAACGGATGGCAGTTGGAGCAGATTTCAACGTTCAGTTTGTCTTTGGTCGACCGGGTGTTGATCACGTTGCCACAGAGACAAGTGATGGTGCAGTCGACGTATTTCGGATGGATATTCTGTTTCATTTTTCTAGCTACCTTTTAGGCCTGAACCTTTAATACATCTTGAGGGCAAAAAGAAGTAAGGAATGGACTCAATTGCAAGGATATTTTTTATCAAAATACCAAACGAAATCAACACCTTGTTATTTTTTTTGACCTTAACGCCCCCAGAAAGGCCTAAAATCAAGTGTTCATGGCCCCCAGGAACTGCTCGTTGCTCTTGGTTTTGCCCAATTTGGCGATGAGGAACTCCATGGCTTCAATAGGGTTGTAATCGCTCAAATACTTGCGCAGCACCCAAATTTTTGCCAGATCCTTGCTCTCGATAAGCAGGTCTTCCTTGCGTGTTCCGGACTTGAAGATGTCCATGGCCGGATAAACACGGCGGTCGGCGATCTTGCGGTCGAGCACCATTTCCATATTACCGGTACCCTTGAATTCTTCGAAAATAACCTCATCCATGCGGCTGCCGGTTTCCACCAGGGCAGTGGCGATGATGGTCAGCGAACCGCCATCCTCGATGTTTCGCGCGGCACCAAAGAAGCGTTTGGGCTTTTGCAGGGCGTTGGAATCCACACCACCGGAAAGAATTTTTCCGGAATGAGGCACCACAGCGTTGTGGGCCCGGGCCAGGCGGGTGATGGAATCCAGCAGAATGACCACGTCCAAACCGTTCTCCACCAGCCGGCGGCTCTTGGCCAGCACCATATTGGCCACCTGCACGTGACGCTCTGCCGGTTCGTCGAAAGTGGAACTGACCACTTCACCATTGACCGACCGGGCCATATCCGTGACTTCCTCGGGACGCTCATCAATCAACAGCACAATCAAATGCACTTCAGGATGGTTGATGCTGATGGAATTGGCGATTTGCTGCAGGATGACAGTTTTACCCGCGCGAGGGGGCGAAACGATCAATCCACGCTGCCCCTTGCCGATGGGACACAACATATTGATCAGCCGGGTGGTCAATATTTTGGGGTCAACCTCAAGATCGAGTCGATCCTCCGGATACAACGGGGTCAAGTTGTCAAAGAGGGTTACATTTTTGGCCGCCTGAGGATCCTTGTAGTTGACGGATTCAACTTTCAGCAAAGCAAAGTAACGTTCGTTGTCCTTGGGAGGACGCACCTGGCCGGCAACAGTATCACCGGTTTTCAGAGCAAACTTTTTGATCTGGGAAGGAGAAAGGTAAATATCATCGGGCCCGGGCAGGTAGTTGTATTTGGCTGCTCGCAGGAAGCCATAACCTTCGGCCAGAACCTGCAGCACGCCTTCAGCGTAAATGAGCCCGTTTTTTTCTGTTTGACCCTCGAGAATCTTGAAGATGAGTTCCGATTTCCGAAGGGTACTGACCGCGTCAATGTCCATACCCCGAGCCACTTCCACCAGCTCGTGAATGTTCATTTCCTGCAGTATCTTGATATCCATTTTGCTCCTAGAACCTGATCATTGGGTTATAAGGTTAGTTGGGGGTTTTGTTGCCCACCGAACAGACCAATCACGGTCCGAATGACCGATTACGGTATATTCTGCAGTAAGCAGGTATATCTCTAAAAGAGGTGTGTTATTTCATTGAGGTCTGAATCAATTCTCCGAGGATACAATTCCGGAGAATGATCCGGGCAACGGAGCATCCGGAGTAGCCACCGGATTATTTGTGAATATTAGCACAAAGAGCGCCAAAAAGGGAACCGAAAATTTTTATGGGCCCTATTTTTTTTTTCACCGGTTAAAAACCGGACCCTGAATCGGAGTCCAGCTCTTCAAAGGTTTTGTAGCTGGCCTCGGAAGCTGTAAAATCTCCAATTTCCATTTGAGCCATACTCAGTTTGAAGAAGCCTTGCGCATTGGCCGGGAAATTATTGGTCATGGCAGTGCCGATTTCGATGGAACGGCGCAGTTTTTCCTCACTGCGGGCTTTCAGATCGGCCTTGAGAACTTCATCTGTCTCCAGGGAAGCATCCTCTTTCAACGTCTTTCCATACAAATAATAGGTGGTCATGCGGGCCAGCATGGTTTTCTCGTCCAGAGATTCGTCCATCTCTGCTGAACGGTCCAGGGCGGCGATGGCATCATCATAACGTCCCACCGATTCAATGGCATACCAACTACCGGCGGCACGCAACAGAAGCTTGTTGTCAGCATCATTGCCGGCATCCAGATCCGCTTCATTGAGATCCACGATTTTGACATAGAAATCGGCGGCCCGGGCGTAGTCGCCTTTGTCCACAGCCAAAGAAGCGATATCCAGCAAAAGGTCGGTATCGTCACCGTGGTCGGTCAGAAGCTCATCATAAAGAATTCCGGCTTCTTCGTCACGACCCAGCTGATCCAGAACATTGGCCTTGTTCAGATTCAAGGTATAGGCCTCCGGATTGGCTGCCAGGGCCTGGTCCAGAAGTTCCAAAGCCTCTTCCCGCAGGGGAGTTGCCATCACTCCCGTAGTATCTTCATCGGCCATTTGCATCTTCATGCGCGCGATGCTTTTGATGGGCGTCAGGCTATCGGGCAGGGCGGCATACGCCAGACGCAGATGACCTTCGGCCTGCTCAAAGAAATTCTCGTCCCAATCCAGGGCGGCCTGGCGAAGACGAGTGCCGTAATTGTACTCCAGCGAGGTGTTGACCATTTTGGTCCACTCCTCGGGATCCAATTCAATAGAGCGCTGGTAAGCATCGTAGGCCAATTCATAGTTCTTTTTGGCTTGCGGGAAATCATTGGCTTCAACCGACTCTTCGGCCAAGTGACTGTAGGCTTCGCCCAGGTAGAAGTAGGCGTCGGGTTCGTCATCCCCGTATTGAAAGCCTTCATGGATCACCGCAACGGCCTTGTCGTAGTTCTGCTCGTCAATGTACAGGATGGCGCTGGTGGTGTGTGCCGAACGGCAACCTGCCACAGCGATCACAGCCAACAGACCGGCCAGCAGGATGAGACGCGATTGAGTCATTAAAAACCCCTATTTGCCTAATAAGACGCCCGATATCAAACTAATTAAACGACGGAAACCCGCCACTTCGCCTGTAATAGATAAGAAATGGGCAGCTTGGCTGTCAACTTGATTATTGGCCGGACCACAGGATCACACCACAGAACCCTTGGGAATGAATCCCGGACCTCAATGCCTCGGCTGGTGACCCTGGCCGCTGCTGCGCCCCCCAAATCGGTTCAGAGGCAGGATGTTCAGGTAAAGACGGCGCTGATCTTCGTTGAGAATTTCCATTTCCTGGAGCATTGTTTCGGTCACCATTGAGTCCAATTTAGCCTGTTGACGGCCAACATCAGCAATCAAAGGTCTGAGGGCGGCCGTATCATAATCCTCTTGGGAGACCGCAGCCATGAGCCGACCACGGGCCTCCTTGACCAGAATTCTCTGAGCCAGAAATTTTTCCGCGGCCGCTTTATGGGCCATTTTGAAGGACTCGGCTTGCTCGTCAGCCAAACCCAGTTGATCAGCCACTTGGTCCAACCGGCGTTCCATTACCCCGCGCCAGAAAGTTCCATCTCGGTCCCCCCCGCGGTGACCAGGACCTCCATGCCGGCCGGAATCTAATCCGCCCCGGGCTCCCCAACCTGGTTTCCCCCGGTTATTGCCTTCGTCATCCCGCAAAAATCGAAGGCCAAAACCGATGTTCAAACCCACCGAAAGCAACAAAACGAGAATCAGGATTTTCTTCATGAGCCGTCACTTTCGTCTGACAAACCCGGGTTCAGCCAAATGCCCGCCAAACCATCGGTGGCCGTTACGTCGAGCCAGGAAGCTTCGCTGACCCACAAATCACTGTTGGTTTCATCGGCACCGGCTTGACTGGAAAAGCCCGGAACCAAAATCCCGGCCATCAAACCTGCTGCCACTGCACTGGCAGCCAGAGAGGCTCTCACCCATTGCCGCCCGCCAAAGAACCAACTGTTGCCTGCCTGAAGGTTTCTCTCAGGGGAGCCAAAGGTTCGCTGTTGAACCTGGGGCCACACACTGGGAACCGCACCCTTGGTCTGAATTCGGCCTTCGCCCAGCAATTCCCACAACTCTTTTTCGGCTTGAGTCCGGCCATGGAATTTTTCATGTTCGTTGGTCATGACCTGTCCGCCTTTCCTTGTAGCATGGTGCGCAGTTGCCCCATGGCTCGCTGAATCAGTGACTCCACCGCCGGCACCGTCACATCCATGGCTTCAGCGATTTCTTTGTACTTCATCCCCTGAAAACGGTGCAAGACCAAAGCCTGCCGTTGTCTCTGGGGTAATTTTGCCATGGCTGCCTGCACCATTTCTGCGTCATTTTTTCTTTCCAGTTGCCTTGCCGGACTATCGTTTTGATCGGCCCGGTCATGGAAGTCGGGATTGAAACTCACCCAACCCAGAATTTTTCGACGCCGCAATTTGCTGCGGGCCAAATTTCCGGCGATGCGAAACAACCAGCTCTGAAACTTCCCTTCCCCATGGTACCGAGCGGCTTTGCGGAACACCTGAACAAATGTATCCTGGGTCAGGTCTTCGGCTTCTTCCACCGACGAGAGCATGTGAATGAGGAACGCCCGAACCTGGCTTTCCCAACGCTGAACGAGGAGACGGAAAGCCGCCTCCTCTCCTCTTGCCGTGGCGGCCATGAGGGCATCATCATGAGTGTTGCTTGGCACTGACTGCACCCTCTAAAACCTGTTCGTTGTTATTTCCCGAAATTTCCACCACGATGGTAACCTTGGCCGCCTCGGGAACCGTCACAGTCACCGAATCTTTTGCTGCCGCACTGGCTGTGATGTCCACCCCGGCCGCCTTTTTTGCCAAATCCGCCTTGCCCACCATGGCCACCCATGGCCAGCATCTGATCACGCTGCTCCGGTGTCAACTCTTGCCTGACGGCCAAACGGGTTTTCAGGCGCAAAGCCTTCATCTCGGTTTTCAGTGCACCCATTTTGTCGTTGATGCTGAGCACCGTTTTTTCCGAAGGAGTGTCCTTGAGCATTTCGCCCTGCATTTCATTGCGCAGGCGCATCAGTTCCTTGCGTTTTTCCAGACCGTCTTTGCGGCCATCTTCAAAAATTTTCTTGATGCTGGCCTGCTGGTCGTCACTCAAGTCCAATCGTTTGGCCATCATTTCCAGACGATGACCTGGGCCAAATTCGGAATCGCCATCACCAAAGCCACCGTGGGGGCCACTGCCCATTCCTTTGCCATGGCCCATACCCTGGGCAGTGGCCAATCCGGCACCTGCCAGTACAATCAGCAGAATGGGAACGACAACGAGTGCCCGTTTTTGGTTTGTGTTCAGGTTTTTCATTTTTTTCTCCATGGGATTTCACCCGGGTGAATGAGTTTCTCTTGCCCTGTTCAAACCACTAAACGCGGGGCGTTTGAAAAACCATCGGCGAAACGGAAAAAAATATCTAATTGTCCGGAGGGCTATTGGGCAATCCGGTTGAGATTTTTGGTCAGGAGAGGATTTCCGGGATTTGCCACCAGACCTTGTTGAAAAATTTCCCGAGCTTGATCCACTTGCCCGGCCCTGACCAACAAAATTCCCAGATCCACATAACCCTGGGCCTGGGCCGGATGCGCATTGATCAGTCGACGGGCCATGACGACTGCTTCATCCAGCTGACCCCTGCGAGCCAGCAAGACCGAAACATTGTGCAAAGTCTCGGCATCGTGCGGATAATCGCGCAGCAGACGTTGGCCTGCATCGAGGGCCTGGTTGAGGCGACCGGCGGCCAGATGAACAGCGAGCAATTCCCGCCGCAGATCCAGATTGGCTGCGACACGTTGGATACCCTGCTCCACTATTTCATCAGCTTCGGCCGGACGATCCAATTCTCGCAACACCGCCGCATATCCCAGGTACGGCCCCGACTGATCGGGCCATTGATCCACAGAGGCCCCATAAATTTCCACCGCTCTTTGCAGTGCCAAAGGGTCTTTTTCCACGGATCCCAAAACAGCCCAGCGCTGGGCATGGTTAGCCAAAGTCAAAGGTTCCCAGGCCGACCGAACTGAATTCAGGCCCCAAGGGATAACCAGCAGGATGGAAACAATCAGCACCGGGAAGGCCTTTAGCAGTCGAGCCGCCAGTGGGCCAGAAGTTCGCACTACCCGCATGGCCTCCAGAATACCAGCCAGGGCCAGCAGACACAAAATGGGCACCAAAACCATACGATAACGACTGACCACAAAGAACAAACTCTGGAATACCATCAAACTCAACAGGGCTCCTGCAGGAATGAGCAGAAGATTGCGAGGAGAATTTCTTACCACCGATACCAGGCCCCAAAAAGCAGGAATCACCAAAACCCACCAGGGCAAAAACAAAACACCCAGCAAGGGAACTTCCTGGCGCCAGCCATCCAGAGAGGTCACCTGGTCCATCTCCCAGGCCTGGGTTTGCAAGTGCATCTTTTTTAACCCCAGACCCAGGACCCTGATCGGATCCTCAACCATGGCCTCTGTGGCCAGGCGCCGCCAAAGCTGATCGGCCTCAGCAACCGTTACGGAATCTTTTTGCAGCCGTCTGGCCAGTTCTGCAGTGCCCGCAGGATCGTTCAGCCAATCACCCGGAAGGCTTGTGCCCAATCCCGTGGCTTGGGGCCCATTGCCAAGGTACAGGTTGAGGCCACCATTGAGAGACGGAGCAGAAAGGTGTCCCGTCAGGCGGGAATTGTGAATGACCGGCGCAGCGATCACCACCACAAGCATGACTCCAAAGAGACCCAGACGAATTGATCTTTCCAGCGGCGGCATTTTGCATCGCCACAAAACCAGCAAGACCAGGGGAATCAAAACCATCATGGACCCACGCAGCAATATGGCCAGTCCCAGAGTTAGCCCCATGGCCCCTGCCGTCAACCGGTGTTGGGGTGAGGCAATCAGGAAATACAGCAGCAGGGTGACCAGGAAAACCAGGGGCATCTCCACCAGAACCATCATGGTGTATATAGCCAGCGGCCGATAAAGGATAAACAAAACCGACGGCAACCAAAGCAACCATGCGCGGGGAAAAGCTCTCCCGGGTGGGATGGCTGCAAAAAACAGCCGACCAGCAATCAATCTCAGCAAAAACACCGTGCCCAGCCAAAGCAAGATCTGATACCAATAGACTGCCCGAAAATAACCCGCCGAAAAGACGAGTTTATCAGCTGCGTCCTCTCCCACTCCCAGCATGACCAGCAGACGAGGGTACAAAGGGGACATAAAAAATGGCCGTCCGGAAGAATCCTCCTCCAAACGACCATCTGAATGTTGTAGCGCCTCGTTCAGATATTGCTGCTCGTCCAGCAAAGGAACTCGCGCAAATATTGAAGACTCGGACTGATGCAACAAGACTGTCCACCAAACGACAAGCACCAGGAGCACAAGGGCCCAAGTAAGCCATCGCCTGCCACCGGTGGCGATCACACGCTGAACCGAATCTCCAGGATATCCCCATCCTGAACCTCATAAGCCTTGCCCTCAAGACGCACCTTGTTGGCTGCCTTGGCAGCAGACATGCTGCCCTCGGCCATCAGGTCAGCGTAGGCTGTGACTTCGGCGCGAATAAAACCACGCTGCAAATCAGAATGAATAACACCAGCGGCCATGGGGGCCATAGCTCCCTTGCGCACGGGCCAGGCCCGGCATTCATCCGGTCCCACGGTGAAAAAGCTGATCAGATTCAACGCACGGTAGGATGCGCGGATCATCAGATTCATGGCCGGTTCTTCGATGCCCAGGTCGTCAAGGAATTCCCGAACCTCATCCGGCTCCAACTCAGCCAGTTCCTCCTCCATGGTGGCGCAAAGAGAGACCACCTCGGCACCGGAATCCAGGGCGGCCTTCATCGCATCCGCCGGAGCATCCTCTCCTTCTTCCAGGTTGAAAACCGCGATCATGGGTTTGGCCGTCAGGAAGGCGTATCCCGAGGACATTTTTTCTTCATCCACATTCATTTCCAGATCACGCAAAGGCTTGCCTGCCTCGAGTTGATCCCGGAAACGTTCAAACATGGGCGGCTCCAATGGATTGGCCACTTTGCCCATGCGGTCTTTATCCTTGGTGAGTTTTTCCAGACGGTTTTCGACGATTTGCAGATCAGCCAGGGCCAGTTCCATGGAGAGGTTTTCAAAATCGCCCAAAGGATCCGCAGTTCCAAAGCCACCATCAAAACAACGGATGACCTGGGCCAAAGCGTCCACTTTGCGGCCATGTTCCAGAAAACGAGTAGCTTCTCGTGCACCAGCAGTGCCCACACCAACCTGAAAACCAGGAATATCCACCCACTCCACGCTGGTATGGATTTCTCGCTTGGGGTTGAACATTTCGGTCAATTTGTTCAGTCGGGAATCGGGAACCTTACCCACGGCAAGATGAGGATCCACACCGCCTTGGCCGGTAGGTAAGCCGGCTCCGGTGATGACATTAAACAGAGTGGTTTTTCCGGTGAATTTCACACCGATGATGCCAATTTGCACGCTGGCCTCCAGGGGGAATAATAAAATCTAAAATTCAGGTGGGCCCAATTCAGGAGTGTAGGGCTCGGACCATTCGGAGTAAGGACCCTGGTTACCCTGGGCGTCAACACCCGCAACCCGGATGCAGTACTTGTTGCCGTAGACCACTTCCACACTCACATATTCGGAAGGTAAGTCTTCAATGGTCAGAATGTCCACATCATTGACCAGAAGCTGGGCAACATAATGATCAACGGGAGTTCCATATTCGGGAGCGGTCCAGGTGTATTCCGCCACAATGGCCTCTTCAATATCTCCCCGGACGGGAAATCCGATACTCATCAGGCAAAAAACAACGCATAAGGCTACAAAAAACATCAACCTATTGAGGGACAGCGCTTTGCTCATCATTTGTCTAAACCACCTGGTTTATTGTTGTCGTAAGCCGCTTGGTTGCAATCCCACACAGGACAACAATGTAAAACAAAAACCATCTTCTGGCAAAGGGTGTATTCTTTTTGGGAATCATTCCCAATATGGGGATTAAAGCCCATTTTTTTTATTTCGTAGTTGCCAACGGGGGTCTTGGGCACCCATATTGCTTGGGGTGCCAGGAAGGCACTCGCGGCCCACACCTTCAGATTCACGCACTTAATAGCCGCTTTGAATCAGGGAGGACCAACGTACATGAAATTTCAATTTATTGTTTTTTTGGTGATCTCAGCAATCATCATGACAGGGCCATCCACTTTCGCAGCCGAGTTCAATATTCCTGATGATTTCAATACTATTGAGGAAGCCCTGGTTTACGCCGATCTAGGTGATCAGGTAACAATTTCCCCCGGTATTTATTATGAAATCAATTTGGTGCTCCCAGCTGGAGTCACCCTGACCGGACTGGGCGCTCAGCCAAATGAGGTGGTCATTGATGCCCAGGGCCAGGGCCGAATCATCTGGTGCGAAAGCCTGGAATCCTCATCCCTCATCCAGAATGTGACCTTTGCCAATGGTGCCGCCACCGGAGAGTCTGTCTACGATCAGAGCGGTGGAGCTATTCTGGTGAACAACAGCCGTTTGAATCTGGTCAACTGCCACTTCATCAACAACTCGGCCGAGGGCCACGGCGGTGCCATTCGCAGCACCCATTCCACCCTGCAAATTAGCAATTGTCATTTTGAAGGAAACACGGCTCCCGAGGGCGGTGGCGGGGCCCTCGATTGCAGCTACGACAGTAATTCTTACTTGCAGAACAGTTTCTTTTTGGAAAACGAAGCCCTATGGGGCGGGGCACTCTCCTGCCGAGGCGATTCGTCCCCTGTTTCCTACCAATGCAGTTTTTCAGGCAACCGGGCTAGTGGCACCTTGGGTTATGGTGGGGCTGTCATGGCCGACCACGATTCTGAGCCGTTTTTTCAACTTTGTACCTTTTACGGAAACAATGCCCGATACGGTGGCGCCCTGGCCAGCTTTCATGATTCCAAAATCAACCTGGAAGGGTGCACTGTCGTGAGCAACAGCTGCTTGTTCCTGGGTGGTGGCTTGCTTTGCATCGATTCTTCCCCCAACATCGACAACTCCATTTTTGCCTTTCAGGATGGCATGGCCATCGCTTCGGGTGGGTCTTCCCTGCCCATAATCAACTGCACCGATATTTTTGGAAATGACGGGGGCGACTGGTTTGGTGTCATTGAGGAGCAACTGCAACTCAAAGGCAATTTTTCCCTGGACCCCTTGTTTTGCAATGCCGAACCGGGGCAGGACCTGCGGTTTCATTTGTCTCCTGATTCCCCTTGTGGCCCCCAGGAGGGTACCTGTGACTTGATGGGTGCCTGGTCGGTCGGTTGTGACATCACACCCATCTTTGTCATTGACTTTGAATCCCAATGGGAAAAGGGCACACCTCGCATTTTCTGGAGCATTTCCCATCAATCAACAGATTTGAATTTTGTCCTGAAACGCAGCCTGGAAAGTGATCCGGAGAATCAAATCCAGTTATCCTACCAAGCCCTTGATCTGGAAAATTTTGTTGCTTTCGACAATCTGCTCCAGCCCAAAACAGGACAGAATTTCCTGTACCACCTCTATCAGGTCAATGAGGATGATACCTTGTCCCTGATCGACCGGGTCCGGTTGTCCGGCTCGGGGATGCTGCAACCCCTGCGCCTCTACGACGCCTGGCCCAATCCTTTCAACCCCTTGACCACCATCAGGTTTGAAGTTTCCAAGGAACGAACGGTCATCGTTTCAGTGCATGACCTTCGGGGGCGAAAAGTTCGCACCCTGGCCCAACAGTCATTTTCAGCCGGGCAGCATGAGCTGGTCTGGGATGGGAAAGACGGCGGTGGACGCCAGGTGGAATCGGGTGCCTATTTCATCATGGTGCAGTCTGGGGAATTGATGGAAACCCACAAGGTTTTGCTGCTCAAATAACAGGGCTTGATCGAGCCACAATCCCGGCTGCCGGACGACCGTCAGGATCGTGGCTTTCTTCGTGGGCAATGATTTCGCAGGTTGCTGCTGGAAAAGCCTGCAGCAACTCCCCGGCAGCCAATCGATGCCTTCGCTGAGGATGCCCCTGGTAACCTGCTACCTGGCGAAAGGTCCGGACCATGGCGACACCACCTGGCTGCAACATTTTGGGAATTCTGGCCAGCAAATCCTTTTGCAAGAACCTGAAATTGAGAATGACCGCCCAAGGTCCCTGAGGCACCTGGGCGGGATCCCGCAAATCCCCATGGCGGAAATCGCAGCTCACGGCACGGCTTTCGGCCAGCTGTCGCCCCAGGGCTAGGGCTTCGGGTTGCCAGTCCACCCCCACGGTTCGGTATCCCCTTTCGGCCAGCCAAACCAAGGCCCTGCCACTGCCGCAAGCCAGATCCAGCACAGGTCCTGCTGCCGGAGGCGGCAACCATGACTCATGTTGCACGAGCCAGGGAGGGGCCGACCAAAGATGAGCGGCAGAGCTTCCAGTGGTCAACAGTTCGTCTGGACAATCTTCTTGCTGCCAGACCAAAAACTCAACCGGAACCCGGCCCCGACTCTCCAGCTCTTCAGCCAACCTGCGTCCCGGTTGCGACTGTCCAGCTACCACCAACAAAGGTTCATGGCGCGGCGGCAGAAAAATTGATGAAATCTGGGAGTCTTTATCCCGGCTGTGAGGATGCGAGGTGGCCCCCAAAAGGTGCCCCAGTACAAATTCCTCGTGTGGCCGAACATCCAATATATTGCCAGCCTGCCAACCGGATGAGGATTTCAAAAAAGATTGCATGGGGAAATCCATCTTTCGGGTGTTGCCGATGTTCCTCTTATGGCACTAAATTAGGGAACGAAATTTAGCTGACATATTAGCTACATAATGGGAGACTCCGGTCGATGTCAACCCGACCGTTCCATCGCCAGGACAAATCGCACTCTGAGGAGAGACCATGCCCGCAATCCAACAGTTCACCGTGACACCCAATCTTCCCGAACCCCTGCAGCCACTGTTGCAAATCGCCAACAATATTTGGTGGAGCTGGAATGTGGAAGCCATCAGCCTGCTGCGCCGGGTTGATCCCAATCTTTGGGATACTCATCACGGCAACCCCATTGCGGTTTTGGGCACCCTATCTGCCGAACGAGTGGCGGAACTGGCCAAAGACCGGGCCTTCCTGGCCCACCTCGATCGAGTGATCGGCGACCTTGATCGCTACCTGAAACTGGCCTCCTGGTTCCAGAGTGAACACCCCAGCTGCACCGATATGCGCATCGGCTATTTTTCCCTGGAGTTCGGTCTGCACGAATCCCTGCCCCTGTACAGTGGGGGCCTGGGCATTCTGGCTGGGGACCATCTGAAATCCGCCTCGGATCTGGGTCTGCCCCTGGTGGGCATGGGGCTGGCTTACCAGACGGGTTATTTTCGTCAATATTTGAATCACGATGGATGGCAGATGGAAGAATATTCGGTCAACGATTTCCACAACATGTCCATGCAACTGGAGAAGGATGAAAACAACAAGGATGTGACCATTGAAGTGCACTATCCCGGTCGAATTGTTGTCGCCCGAATCTGGCGAGTGCAGGTCGGCCGCAACCCATTGTTCCTGCTGGATACCAACCTGCCGGAAAATCGGGCTGAAGACCGAGAGCTGACCAGTCGGCTCTACGGTGGTGACAACGAAATGCGCATCCGTCAGGAAATCCTGCTGGGCATCGGTGGTCTGCGAGCCCTGATCAAGCTGGATCACGAGCCAACCATGTGCCATCTGAACGAAGGTCATTCGGCTTTCCTGGCCCTGGAGCGCATCAACCTGCTCATGAAAAATCGGGGTTTGAGTTACGAAACGGCCTTTGAAATGGTGCGTGCGACCAATGTCTTTACTACCCATACTCCCGTGCCTGCGGGCAACGATCACTTCCAACCCGACATGGTGCGCACCTACCTGGCCAGCAAAGCGACCGACCTGGGTTTGACCATGGACGACCTGTTGGCCCTTGGGCGTTCGAACCCGGACAACAAGCATGAAACATTCTGCATGACAGTGCTGGCTCTGCGCCTCAGTCGCAATACCAACGGTGTGTCGGAGCTGCACGGGCATGTGTCCCGTGATATGTGGCAAAACATTTGGCCCGGTGTTCCTGGTGAAGAAGTCCCCATTGCCCACGTAACCAACGGGATCCACACCCGCAGCTGGCTTTGCAGCGAGATCGCCAGATTGTATGATCGCTATCTCGGACCGCGTTGGCACGAAGAGCCCACCAACAAAACCATCTGGGATCGGGTTGAACTGATCCCCGACGCCGAGCTCTGGCGTTCCCACGAACGCATGCGCGAACGTCTGGTAGGTTTCGTTCGCAATCGCATGCACAAGCAGGCCCGCAAAAGAGGCTCTCATCGTGCCACAATTGAAGCAGCCTCCCAGGTACTGGATCCCGAAGCCCTGACCATTGGTTTCGCCCGGCGTTTCGCCACCTACAAACGCGCCGCTTTGATTTTGCGTGATCCCGCCCGCCTGGCCAAGATCCTCAACGACCCGGAGCGTCCGGTTCAGTTGATCTTTGCGGGAAAGGCTCATCCCAAGGATCAGCCCGGCAAAGAGATCATCCGCCAGCTGGTTCACCTGGCCGAAGAAGAAGGCTTCCGTCATCACATTGTTTTTGTGGAAGACTATAATATCGAGGTGGCCCGCTACATGGTGCAGGGTGTGGACATATGGTTGAACACTCCTCGCCGTCCTTTGGAAGCCAGCGGCACCAGCGGCATGAAAGTTCCACCCAATGGTGGCATCAATCTGTCAATTCTCGACGGTTGGTGGTGCGAAGGATACGACCAAGACAACGGTTGGTCCATTGGTGGCGGAGAAGATTTCGACGACCAGGTTTACCAGGACGAAGTGGAGAGCACTGCCCTGTACGACCTCCTTGAGAAGGAAATTGTCCCCATTTTCTACGATCGCAGCAGTGATGATGTGCCCCGCGAGTGGACCCGCATCATGAAAAACAGCATGCGCACCGTGAACGCCGAGTTCAACACCAATCGCATGGTGGAAGAATACACTCAGCGCTTTTACGTGCCTGCCCTGGAAAATGCCCAACGACTAGAGAGCGAAAACTACAGCAAAGCTGAAATCCTGGGCCGCTGGAGAACAGAGACCCTCAAGGGTTGGGGGAAACTCAAAATCAGCTGCGTCGACGCCCCTCCCCTGACGGCTCACCCCATGGGCACTCAACTGCCTGTTCGCGCCGCCGTCCTACTTGGTGATATTCCTGTGGAGGATGTTCTGGTGGAAGTCTATCACGGGCTTTTGAATGCCGCCGGTGAAATTGAGGATGGTGAAACCGATACTCTTTTCTCCACAGACGAAATGCACGATGGAGCAGTGGTCTTCGAAGGAAACATTGCCTGCCGCCGAGCCGGCCAGCGTGGTTTCACTGTGCGCGCGGTGCCTCGCAAGGATGGTTTTCCCCTGGGGCGCTTTGAAACTGGTTTGGTCACCTGGTGGGAAGAAAACACTTCCAAAAAGTGTTCCGCCAGCGAAGACAAAGGGCAACAGAAAAGCCCCAAGAGCTGAGTCTTGATTGGAATTTTCCGGATTCGGCTCAACAATCAGGAAGTGTTTAACAAATGGCCCGGTCAATTGACCGGGCCTTTAATTATTCCCCCAACCCCGGTATCACTTGCCTCAACTCGGCAACATACTGGCGAAACAAACGTCGCCCCCTTGCCGTAACTTTGACCATGGTCAGAGGTCTTTTCCCCACAAATCTCTTTTCCTGAATAACCAGCTTACCCTGTTCAAGTTTGCTCAAATGAGCCGAAAGGGTGCCGTCGGTAAGCTTCAGTTCATCACGCAGAGCCGTGAAGGAAACGGCCCTTTTGCCACGCAGCAAAAAGGACAGGACCAACAAACGGACCCTTCCGTGAATCAACGGTAAAAGAAGATCCTGGCCTACGGGGCCAGCACCATCATTTGATGTTTGCGCCACGCCAGGGCCTCCTTGCCTTTGGCGTTCCCGCTAAGTGTTTCTGTCTTCCGAACGTTGCCCCATCCTTGTGGCAATTGAGTTATCAGGGACCGGCGATGTCCTTCTTGTTGTGATTACCTCGCCGATCCCTGTGCATCAGAGGAAGACTCCCTGCCTCCCCTGAAACTGGTTCACTCGATGACCGATGGTCTAACCCTCCAAACAAACTGCCGCGAATCCTTTCGCATCCAGAAGTTTAAAGAGGGGGCGGCTGGCACCCAGGACCAGTAAGTCCGCCCCCATGCCGTCCGGAGATCCTTCTCCAGCTCCCTTTCGGGGGATCCAAATGCTCCTTCAAGGATCCGGCCGTTCATTGAATGAACCTCACTTGTGTACTTTAATAACTCAAGTACTTTGGTTATTCAAGTAAAAAGATGGGGGGAGTGGGTTTTTATTTTTGTGTGTTGGGGTTGTTGTTGGAGGTCCTCGGGGCTACACCACGTAACTTATTTAGGGACAGCGGATATGGCCCCTGCGGAGTACCAACAACAACCCCAACACACAAAAACAAAAAGCACTGCCCCACATCTATTTACCTGAAAGAAAGAAATGTAGTCGGGTCAGGAAGGGCGCAAATACGGTTATCCAAGACCTCACCAACTATAGTGTTCCTCGCACGGTTGGGGGGAATTCATCTTAGGAACGATGGTCTTAGCAGTGCATGTCCAATTGTGAAGGTGTTTGGGGTGTTGGTGGTACTCCACAGGCACGTTCAAAAAGCCCTTTTTCCACCGGTGTCACGTGCCGAGGACCACCACCAACACCCCAAACACCTTCATAATTGGACTTCCCCCACTCTAAGACTATCTTTCCCAAGCTGTCCGAATTCCCCCCATCCCTCAAGAGGAGGTTGCTTATGAAGACCAACAAACTCATTGATTTGGAAGACAAGTTTGGTGCCAACAATTACCACCCGTTGGACATCGTTATCAAGAAGGCTGAAGGCGTCTGGGTTGAAGATGTCGAGGGCAACCGCTACATGGATTTTCTGGCAGCTTATAGTGCAGTGAATCAAGGGCATTGCCATCCGCGATTGTTGAAGGCGTTGCGCAAGCAGGCGGGCAAGGTCACTTTGACCAGTCGGGCCTTCCGCAATGATCAGTTGCCCCTGTTTTGCCAGGAAGTGGCTGAAATGACGGGTTATCCCAAGGTTCTGCCCATGAACTCTGGTGCCGAAGCTGTGGAAACTGCCATCAAGGCTGCCCGCAAGTGGGGCGAAAAAATCAAAGGCATCAAGAAAAACAAGGCTGAAATTATCGTCTGTGGCGACAACTTCCACGGCCGAACCACCACCATTGTGGGCTTCAGCACTGAAGACCAGTACAAGGATGGTTTTGGTCCCTTCACCCCTGGCTTCAAGGTCATCCCCTTTGGCGATGCCAAGGCTCTTGAAGCTGCCATCACCAAGAACACCTGTGCCTTTTTGGTGGAGCCCGTTCAGGGCGAAGCCGGTATCAATATTCCGCCCAAGGCTTTCATGAAAAAGGCCCAGCAGCTTTGCAAGAAGAACAACGTTTTGTTCATTGCCGACGAGATCCAGTCGGGTCTTGGTCGCACCGGCAAGCTGTTTGCTTTTCAGCATGCTGGCGTCACCCCTGATGCCGTGATTATCGGCAAGGCCCTTAGTGGCGGGTTCTATCCCGTTTCGGCTTTTTTGAGCAGTGATGAAGTCATGGGTGTTTTCAACCCCGGCGATCACGGTTCGACCTTTGGCGGCAACCCTTTGGGTATGGCCGTGGCTCGTGAGGCCCTGAAGGTTCTCACGGAAGAGAAGTTGATTGAGAACAGCGCCAAGCTGGGCCCCTGGTTCATGGGCCAGTTGCAGGCCATGAAATTCAAGAGCATCAAGAAGGTTCGCGGCCAGGGGTTGTTCATCGGCCTGGTGCTGGATCGCCCGGCACGTCCCTATTGCGAGGCTCTGATGGCCGAGGGTATGCTCTGCAAGGAGACCCACGAGAATGTCATCCGCTTTGCACCCCCTTTGACCATCACCAAGAAAGAGTTGAACATGGCTCTGCGTAAGGTGAAAAGGGTGTTCAAAAAGCTCGAAGGCTAGATCTCATAATAAGTCTCTCGAAGACTGCTACAAAAGCCCGGGGTTTCGGTCCCGGGCTTTTCTGTGCTACATTGGGTAGGAAATTTCAAACCCTCCCTTGTCCCATCTAAGGAGAATCCATGCTTCGCCGTCTTTCGGCTCTGTGCCTTCTTGTCTGCCTCCTGTTGAGCCTGAATGCCTGTTCCCAGGCTCCTGCTCCGGCCAGCACCTCTCCAGTTGCCGCTTCATCCAACGAATCTGTTCCTGCGGCATCCGCCGAAATCCATGCCCTGCTCCATGCTGCCCTGGCCGACGAATACACCTACGACAAGCTGGGCGAACTCTGCGACACCGTGGGTCACCGCCTGACGGGTTCTCCGGGAATGAAACGGGCCATCGAATGGTCCGTGCGCTCCATGGAAGAAGCCGGGTTCGACAGTGTTTGGACCGAACCGGTCACTGTCCCCTACTGGACTCGGGGTGTTGAATGGGCACGCTGCACATCACCCCTGGAATTCGATCTCATCCTCAGCGGTATGGGTTTGAGTGATGGCACCGGCCCCGAGGGCATTGAAGCGGAGATCCTCGCAGTGCGGGATTTCGAAGAACTAGAGGCTCGCGCCGACGAGGCTGAAGGAAAAATCGTGCTCTTCAATCCACCCTGGGAAGGCTACGGTAAAACAGTTCGCTACCGGGTTGGCGGAGCCAGCGCCGCGGCCCGGCATGGCGCAGTAGCGGTGCTCATTCGTTCGGTCACCGGACGCAGCCTTGGCGCACCTCACACCGGCATGATGCACTATGACGATGACGCACCGCGTATTCCCATAGCCGCCCTGACCGTGGAAGACGCCGGGCGTTTGTACCGCATGGCTCAAAGGGGCCTCAAACCGGTGGTCAAACTCTACATGGAGGCCACCAACCACGGCGAAACCACCAGTTACAATGTCATCGGTGACATCCGCGGACGGGAAAACCCGGAAGAGATCGTTCTGCTCAGCGGCCACCTCGACTCCTGGGACGTAGGCACCTGCGCCCAGGACGATGGTGCCGGTGTGGCTCTCAGCCTCGGCGCGGCCCAATTGATTTTGCAACAAGGATTGCACCCCCGACGTACTGTGCGGGTTGTTCATTATACCTGTGAGGAAATGGGCGGCGTTGGTGGACGGGCTTATCTGGAAGCCCACCGTTTTGAGCTGGACAACCACATCCTGGCTTTGGAAAGTGATGCGGGATCGTTTGCCCCCCTGGGTTTCACTGTGGATGCGGACAGCCTGGTGATCGAGCATCTCAGTCAGATGGCCGCCCCTCTGGGAAGGGTCGCGCCAGGAGAGTGGAAAATCCGCAAGGGCGGCAGTGGTGTTGATGTTGGCCCCATTGTGCGCGCAGGCGTGCCCGGAGTGGGTCACTGGGTCGACACCACCCACTATTTTGACGTTCACCACAGCCTTGCCGATACTTTTGAAAAAATTGACCCCGATTTGCTGGCGCGCAATGTGGCCGTCATCGCCGGGTTGATTTTTTCCGTTGCTGATGATCCTGTTTCTTTGCGGCAAATATCTAGTTCAGAAACTGTTGATTCAACCTTTGATGGAGGTCATTGATGCGCTGGTTCCTTTCTCCCAAAACTGCTGCCCTTGTGCTGGGCGCACTTCTGCTTTGGACCATCCCTGCTGCGGCAAGTGATGTGGTCCATGAAAAACCCAACCATGACGACATGCGTTTGCTGCGTTTCCCTGATATTCACGAGCAAACCATCGTCTTCAGCTACGCCGGCGATCTATGGACCGTGGGCAGCACCGGTGGCCGGGCTCGTCGACTGACCGGCTCGGTGGGATATCAAAATCAGGCAAAATTCAGCCCTGATGGAAAAACCATTGCCTTCAGCGGCAACTACGACGGCAACAATGATGTCTATCTGGTGGACGCCCAGGGCGGCGAGCCCGAGCGCCTGACCTGGCATCCCGGCCAGGACCGGGTCATGGATTGGCAACCTGACGGCAAGGCCGTGCGCTTCCAGTCGCGGCGTGAAAGCCGCACGGGTCGTGACCTGCAACTCTTCACCGTGGCCACGGCTGGCGGACTACCCATCCGCATTCCTCTGCCCACCGGTGGTCTGAGCAGTTACTCTCCCGACGGCAAAAAAATTGCCTACAACCGCATCTCCCGGGAGCATCGCACCTGGAAACGCTACAAAGGTGGCATGGCCCAGGATATCTGGATTTATGATTTCGATAAAAACGATACTCAAAAAGTGACCGACTGGATCGGCAGTGACAACTTTCCCATGTGGCAGGGTGATACTGTCTATTACACCTCGGACAAATCGGGAAACATGCAGATTTGGGCCTATGATACGGTCAAAGGTGAGCGTCGACAGATCACCAAACACAAGGACTATGACGTCAAAAACCCCAGTCAGGGCCCCGGGGCCATTGTTTATGAAAACGGTGGTTGGTTGTGGGTTTTGAATCTGGAAACTGAAAAAAGTGTCAGGATTGTAGTTTCCCTGCACAGTGACAATCCGCTGACCCGGGCCAAGGTCACCAATGTCGGCGACCGGGTTCGCAGTGGCAGCATTGCCCCTGACGCCAAACGTGTAGCCTTTGGCGCCCGAGGTGACATCTTCACCGTTCCGGCTGAAAAAGGAAATATTCGCAACTTGACGGCCACTCCCGGCATCAGGGAACGCAACCCGGTCTGGTCGCCCGACGGTAAGAATGTTGCCTACCTCAGCGATCGCACCGGTGAATATGAAATCTGGCTGCGCAGCGCCGACGGCAAAGGCGAGGAGAAACAACTGACCAAAGGCAGCGAGACCTACAAAATGCGTCTGGCCTGGTCGCCCGACAGCAAATATCTGCTGCTGAATGATGCCAACATGTCGCTCTTCGTGGTGGATGCCGAAAGCGGCGACATCAAGAAAATCGACCAAAGCGTCAGCGGTGAAATTCACGGTTTTGACTGGAGCCCCAACGCCGGTTGGGTTGCTTACGCCAAAGGTGAAGACAATGGCTTTCGCTCCATTTTTCTTTACAACATGGACAGTGGAAAAACACACCGGGTGACCACAGATTTCACTGATGACAGCGAGCCCTGTTTCGACGACAAGGGCGACTATCTTTTCTTCGCTTCCGGCCAGCACTTCAACCCCACTCTGGGTGCTTTCGATCTCAAACCCATTTGGGGCAACATGGATGGTTTGTACCTGGTCACCCTGCGCGAGGATGTGGAGCATCCCTTCCCGCCCGAGAGTGATGAGGTTGAAGTTAAGGATGATTCCGAAGATTCGGAAGATTCGGAAGATTCCGAGGATGATGCTGAAAAGGATTCTGAAGAAGGCAAGGATGATGATGGTGAAGACAAAGAGGACGAGGAAGCCACCGAACCCATCGTCATCGATCTTGAAGGCATCAATGACCGCATGGTCGACCTTGGTGTTGGCCCCGGTCAATTCCGCAATCTGCACCACGCCTCGGGCAAATTGTTTTTCATAAGCCAACCCTTCCAACCGGGTGGCAGCCAGGCAAAACCTGGTGAACGCAGTTCCATCAAGCTTTATGATATGGAAGAACGAGAAGAGAAATCGGTGCTGGCTGGAGCCTTCGGCTTTGAATTGTCAGCCGATGGAAAAAGCCTGTTTTACCGGAGCATGTCCGGTTTTGGCATCGTCAAGGCCGACGCCGACCAGAAACCGGCAGACAAACCCCTGCGCACGGCAGAACTGGAAGCCCGCATTGATCCTCGCGCAGAGTGGCAGCAAATGTTCCGCGATGCCTGGCGTCAGGAACGGGATTTCTTCTATGATCCCGGCATGCACGGCGTCGACTGGAAGCGCATGTACGATCGTTACGGCCAGCTGGTGCCCTATGTGGCCCATGGTGCCGACTTCTCCTTCATCCTGGGTGAGATGATCGGTGAATTGAACAGCTCGCACAGTTACGTGCGACCCGGTGACATGCCCAAAGCCAAAAAAGTGGGCACCGGTTTGTTGGGCTGCAATTTCACCGTGGATCGCGAGAGTGATCGTTACCGCTTTGGCCGCATCTTCCGCGACCGCAACTGGGATTCCAGTGTTCAGACACCTCTTCACGGTCCCGGCCTGAATGTCGGCAGCGACGACTACATCATCAGCATTGATGGTGTACCCTTGCACCTGGAGACCAACCCCTACAGCCTGCTGGAGAACAAGGTTGGCAAACAAGTGGTTTTGGAAATCGGATCCGAGCCCAGTGGAAAAGACAGCCGTGAAATCACCATCACTCCCATCAGGAGCGAACGGGATTTGCGGTACGAAGCCTGGGTGCAAAAGAACCGTCGTCTGGTGGACAAATTGTCCGACGGGCGCATTGGTTACTTGCACTTGCCCAACACTGCCATCGGCGGTCAAAAAGGCTTTGCCAAGGGATATTACCCGAACCTGCGCAAAGAAGGCCTGGTCATCGATGAACGCTTCAACGGTGGTGGGTTCATTCCCGATTTCTTCATGAATATTTTGCGCCAGAAAATGGTCAATTTGTGGAAACCCCGCTATGGCCAGGATTGGCGCACTCCCGGCACGGCATTCCTGGGTCACATGGCCATGATCAGCAACGGATACGCCGGCAGTGGTGGCGACGCGCTACCATATTACTTCAAGTTTTACGATCTGGGCCCGGTTATCGGCACCCGAACCTGGGGCGGACTCGTTGGCATCAGCCGCGGAATGGGGCTGATGGATGGTGGCAGTGTCACCTTCCCCGAGTTCGGGCTCTTTGATACGGATGGAAACTGGGCCGTGGAAAATTACGGTGTTGATCCAACCATCCCCCTGGACAATCTCCCCCATGAGATGATTGCCGGACGGGATCCGCAGCTGGAAAAGGCCGTGGAAGTATTGTTGGAAAAGATCAAGGAAGAACCCGTGGAAGTACCTTCGGTTCGTGGATTCCCACGCAACAAGAAGTAGTTCTTTCCACTGACCCAAAAAACAGCGCCACCCTGCGGAGAGGTGGCGCTGTTTGCATCAATGGTCATGAACCTGGAGAGGATTCACTGCCCGCCAGGGCTCATTTCACCATCAACATTTTCCGTGTCAGTTTTCTGCCCGGTGTTTCCAGACGGTACAGATACACACCCGAAGCCACCCGATGGCCATGACTGTCGGTGCCATCCCACACTTGCTGATAAGCACCTGCAGGCAACGAACCATCGACCAGCGTTCTGACCAAACGTCCGGTGGCGTTGTAAACCTTCAAGTGCACATTCCCGGCAGCCGGCAACGAGAAGCTGATGCTGGTTTGCGGGTTGAACGGGTTGGGGTGATTCTGGTTCAGTGCCAGTTGAGTTGGCAGTTCCGAGGTGGGCGAAACACCGTTCGAAACAGTCAATCGCACCGGCACCACCACCGGGGAACCGGCTGAGTTGGAAACAATCAAATCAATGGAATAAGTGCCTTCGGCCAGGCCATCGGTGTCGATTGTCAGGGTGATGCTTTCTGGGGATCCCTGGTTGATTACGCCGAATTCCTGGTCCAATTGCAACCAGGCCAGGGAACGTCCAATGGTGAAATCACCGTCACTTTGATCCAGAACCAGGCTGTCAATTTGATCGGTAATTTTCACGCGGCAATGGGCACTGATCGGACCGGTGACCAACCATTCAAAGGCTCCAGAGCCTGCCGGATAGTCATCGGCCAACAGCTCCCAACCAGATCCTTGACCACGATCCAACTCGATGCGAACATTTTCCACTCCACCACCCGCGTTGAATTGAATTGTCCGGGTCTCTCCCTCGGCCCACAGTTCGCCTCCGTTGGGTTGAGCAACAAGAACCGAAGGACCGGACTGTTCCAGGACGATAGTCCCGGAGATTGAATGGGGTGGGCCGCCGAAATTGTCGCCTGTCAGGACAAAGGGGATTTCCACAGTGCCCACCGTCGAGCTGAAATCCAGATTCAGACTACCGGTGCCACTGTTTCCATCACTTAGAAAACCCTCTCCGCCCCAGGAGGCAATAACACCATCACCCGAAGCTCCGTTGTAACTCAGACCACCGTTGGCGCCATTCATATTGGTACCGGAATTGACCACCACACCGAGCGGGAAGTCCAACGACACCGAGATAATCCACTCGTCGTCAGGGCTGGAGCAGGTGGCCGTGAAATCAATGTCCATCACGGTCCCTGAATCGTACTGGGAGTGACTGGCGACCAGGGTTGACCCCTGCAAGCTCTTGTCGCCACCTGCGGGCAACACCGGAGAGTCTGGATCAACTTTGGAAATGTTGAAATTGAGCACCGAGCCAGTCTCACCGTTGTTGGCAATGGTCATCACCCGATCAGCCTGGGTATCCGGGGCCAAAGTAATATTGATGGCCGACGGGGATATGTCGCAGGTTGCCCCCGGCACCGCGCCCACGGGCAGGAACATAATGGCACGGCCGGATACGAGAGGTGCCGCAGCCGAGGCGTACTCGTTCCAGTAGGTGTACAAAAGTCCATCAGTACCATCGGTGTTTTGAATGCCTGCCGTGGCATATCCGTTGGTGACATCGGTGTTGTTCACGGTTTCGTACTGGAACAGGATTTTTCCATCGTTGGTGGCTGTAGGGTAAGCCTGCGGGTCGTGCAGGATAACCTGGAAATTCTGGACATGCCCCGGATAGTTCGGCATTCGGCTCCATTGGATGATGAAGCGGAACTGGGCTGCGTCGTACCAGGTGTAGACCTGGTTATCGCCAACCTGGTTCAGGTTGTCCCAGAACGGCGCGATCATGCGATCCGGGCTGCCGGCGCTGGGGATTGAATAGTTGCGATAATGTTTCAGGGTGGTGGCCCCCATGGCCAGCCAACCGTTGGAACAAATGGCAATCTCATCATACTGCTCACCGTAATATCGGAAGGAGAAAGGAAGGTCCATGGTGCGCGTATCGTCCTGCTCCCAGCCATTATCCGTCAGGCCTACGCTGGTGCCACTTCCGCCGTGGTTGGGGTCGATCTCCACCCAATCATAAATTGGGGCCATGGAATAACCGGTGTCGGTGTTGTCCAGAGCGTAATAACCATAGCTGTCCGGGCCCAGGGGATCATCTGAACCTGCTTGGCCAACGGTCAATTGGAAGACAACACTCTGGGTGGCTCCACCAACAAAAGTTGTTTCCAGAGTGAAGGTGGCCAGGTGGCCGGCAAAACAATCGCCAGCGATAGTCAAAGCAAACGGATTTGCCGAATTCTGGGACTGACCGCCAGGATTGATGTTGCCAAACTCTCCCTGATCATCGGTGATGGCGATCCAGGGACTTTCGGTGGTCAGAGTGGCTGAAATCACTCCACTGGCCACTGTGCCGCTGTTTCGAAGGGTGAGGCTCAAATCCCCGCTTTCACCAGGGTCCGGGGTTGGCCCTGCGCCACCCCATTCGGAGTTTGAAACAGCCAAAGCAGCTGATTCCACCTTGAAAGACAAGGAGGAAGCCCAGGTTTCAGATCCATCAGTGGCCAGGATTGACAAGGCAATCGGGTGATCAGCAGGAGTATCGGCGGCGATGGCCACGGCGAATGATCCACTGCTCCAATTTATTCCACCGGGTGCAATATCGCCGAAGGTTTCATTGGCGTCGGTGACCGTAGCATAGGGATCATTGGTGGTCAGAATGGCAGAAACACCGCCGGCCAAATTGGTGCCGAAATTGGTAAGGGAGACTCGAATATCCAAAGTCTCACCTGGATTCCAGGAACCGTCGCCGTTGCCCTGACCCGCGCTGTCGCCGTCATCCAGAATGGATTCATTCAAACCAGCAAAGACATCCACCAAACCCAGGGCAAGGGAGCCTCGGTACGGCAGACAATCGTGTCCGGTGACGGTGACCAGCAACGTTCCCGCTGTGTATCCGTACAGGGGAATGTTGACTGAACCCGAAGCGTTGGTATAACCGGAGGCGGTAACTTCGCCCTCTTTGTACAAGGCCACCCTCAGACCGGAAACCGCTGCTCCATCCACGGTGACGGTAACCGGAACAGATACGGCTCCCACTGGCAATTCGGAAGGATGAGAGACCAGCAAAGTCGCAGGAGACTTTTGCCACATGTCAGTGGCCGGATCCCCCATCAGGTTGGTCCAAACAGCCCAGATTTCCGGGATATTCGGTTCGGCTGAGAAGTAGTTTTTGTAGACTTCCATTTTGCCATGACTCTGGGCAGCACCCAGAGAGCGGCTGCCGCTGTAGAGCATGCCTTCCCAGATCCCGTGGTACAAACAGTTGTTGTAGCGTGTGTGGGTTCCTCCTGTGGACAAGGCAATGCAGCCGATGGCACCGCCACCACTGGTGCGCAGAAAGGCTTCGCTGCGAGCCTCTTGATAAGTATGAAACGAACCGGTGTTGCAGGTGGGAATGACAGCGAAAGGAAGTTTTCCACCATTGCTGAGAGAGTTGATATGACCGGTTGTAAAACCACTCATGCCTCCAAAACCACGGTAGGCGAAAGCACCCAATCCCTGGTTCAGACTGGCATACATCTGCGAAGGGAAGTTGCCCCCAAAAATAGTATCCACCTTGGTGTAGCCAAGATTCTGCAATTGGGCTTTGAGCCACTGGGCCACGTAAATGGTGGTGATGCCGGAAGAGGATGGGTCGCTGGCCACAGAAGCCCGCTGAATCCAGTCGGGGTCGGCAACCAAGGGTGGATTGGTTTCGTAACCGATGATCTTGCTCACAATGGTGCGCAGTTGGGTGGGATTGCGAACCGAGAGACGGCCAATGAGAACATCGGACAAGATGTCGTCACCATCGAGAGTGGTGTAATAATGATCGCCTTCTCCCCAATCGCCGGAAAGTGTTTCGTGCCAGGTATTCAAGGTAACAGTCCCGTCGGCATCGCCCACCAGGACTACAAATTCCAGAGGCACCACGGCGTTGTCGTAGACCCCCTGGATATAGTTTTTAATGTTAGAAGTGCTGGTCCCGGTTTGGGCAGTGGTCACATGCTTCACGGTGTAACCTTGCCGGCTCCGCCAATCCAGAAGAGGCTGCAGTTCTGCGGTGATGCTGGCGATGGGAGGACTGATGACCAGGTAGGTGCCCGGGCCCACCAGCTGCCCATCGGCTTTGTCCCCGTCCAGAAAACCGGCCAACAAGCCGGCCTGGTCGGCATTGACCAGTTGGTCACGCAGCAGCCCGGCAAAAGATTCGGGAATCAGGCCATTGGAGCGGCGCGATTTGGCTCGCTGGTCGTCACCGGAAAAGACAAAATTCACTTCCAGATGAGAGATGGTTGTGATTTCGTTTTTTTGAGGGTCAAAACTGACCGGCTGAATGGTGAACGGGACAACCCGCACGCCGTGGTAGATGGCAGGGTCACCCAGGATTACGAAAGCATCATGCTGATCAGTTCTTTTACCCGCTGCCTTCTGGCCGGAATACACGGCGGCATCCATAACAAACTCGGTGGCGGCATCCGGTTGAAAAGGCAAGACCCTCATATCGGCATATTTTCTTTGCCCCAGGGCTATGCTTTCAACCTGGATGCCACTGCCTTCGGGCACGGCCAGCAGGCCGCTGTAGGTTGGCAGTCCCGGCTCACCGGCCAGGCCGGACATTCCACCGCCGGGAATGGTCAGGGCCGAATATCGGGCACCTTCGACGGTGAGTTCTTCCATCAGCATGGCTGTGAGATGGAAATCAAGTCGGCAACCGGAAGCGTCACTCGATTGCACAACAAAAGATGGTTCAGTGGAAATGGATTCACTACCGACCAACAACCGGGGTTGTCCCTGGGATTCAGGATTCAGAACAAACCGACCGGGTGCTGGTTCCGCCGAGGCCACAAGTGCCGGCAAAAGAAAGATTAACCACAGACAAGGCTGGACGCGTTTCATGACTCTCTCCCGGCTAAATTCATGGCTGGCTAGAATGCATTGCCATTATTCTACCGCTTCAGCAGGTCTCAAGGGAAGGGCCGCAGGCAATTATCCCGCAAAAAGAACATTTATCCGGTTTTGCTCGC
>JAUUYW010000389.1 GCA_030590265.1 Candidatus Krumholzibacteriia bacterium | reverse complement strand
TCAGCACCCGTTATAGGGGCTGAAGAATCAACTTTGCCATTCTATTCCATAACCATGTCTCCTGAAGATCTGGCCCAGCTGCGCCACTACCCGAATTTGGATATGTATTACACCGCCCAGCTCAATCACGATGGAACCGAGTTTGGCAACGTTGGAGTGCGGTATCGTGGCTCCCTCAGTCGGGTCATCAGCAGCAAAAAATCCTGGAAAATAAAACCCTTTGATGGCTTGGTCGATGGTCGAGATCGCATCAATCTCAACGGTGATTATCTGGACCTTTCCCAAATCGTCCCCCTGGTTTCTTTTGCCGGCTTCCGATCCACGCGTTGCCTTACTCCCGAAGCCCACAAAGCCAACCTGATGGTGAACGAAGAATACCACGGCCTTTTTACCGAGGTGGAACAGGTCAATGAATTGTTCCTGGAGGCCCGCAGCATCACTCCCATCGGTAATATTTACAAATGCAACAGCGATTTGCGGATATTACCCGACATCTCTTATCCCAATCTTTATGAAAAGAAAACCAACACCGCTTTTGGTCACGAAGACTTGATCCATTTCATCGAAACGATCAACAATACGCCCACCAGCGAGCTGGATGATTTGCTTTTTCCAATGCTGGATCTGGAGAGCCAGGTCGACTATTACGCCACCAGGATTTTCATTGCCGACTATGATTATTTTGTGCGCAATTATTACCTTTACCACCACTTGGCCACCGATAAATGGGAGATCATTCCCTGGGATCTGGATCTGGCCCTGGATATTTCGTCCATCTACAGTTCCATTGAATTGGGAACCTCCCAGGATCCGTCCGCCAATGGCTGGAACCGTCTCTTTGACCGGCTGTTGTCCGTTCCCAAGTACCGCCGTTTCTATTGTGACCGTCTGAGAGAACTCCTGGACACCAGCTTGTCCCCCGATGCTTTTTCCCAGGTAGCCGACAGTGTGGCAGCCACCGTGGAAGACGACATTCCCCGTGACTTCTGGAAATTGAGGTTCGATGATAACTACCTCTTCTCCCTGCGTCTCAACCAAATCCATTCCTTTGGCGCCCAGCGTCAGACCTACCTATTATCAGCCATTGATCCGTTTCTGGCCGACATGAACGGCTTGTTCATCAACGAAGTCCTGGTGTTGAACGAAAACACACTTGCCGATGAAGCCCTCCAATACGACAGCTATATCGAACTGTACAACTGGAGCGACCAGCCGGTGAATTTGGCCGACTTCTGCCTTAGCAATGGCACCGAGGAACCCCTGGCTGGAATCTTACCCGAAGAAACCCTGCCTGCCCGCAGTTTCACTATTTTCTGGGCCGATGCCGAACCCCTGCAGGGCACTCACCACTTGCCTTTCAACCTGGACGAGTCCAGTGGCCAAATCATGCTCTACCACAACGATGATTTGAACACCGCGGTGGACTCACTCTCCTATTCGGCTCAAGTCCCCGATGTTTCCCTGGCCGTCCCGGCCGATGGCTGGTGGCCGTTCCAGGACGCCGTGCCCTCTCCCGGTTCCACCAATGTTTTCCAGGACAATGGCCCGGATATTTTCATCAACGAATTCATGGCTCTCAATACATCCACGGTGATGGATCCCCAAGGCGAATATGAAGACTGGGTTGAGCTTTTCAATCCGGGAAACGAAGCCGTGAATTTGACGGGATATCACCTGAGTGACGATCCCAACAGCCCCGCCCGTTGGGCTTTTCCTCCTGGCACAATCATCCCCCCAGAGGATTTTCTGATTGTTTGGTGCGACTCCGATCCACTGGACCTGGGCCTGCACACCAATTTCAAGCTCAGCGCCAGTGGAGAAGCTATTGGTCTTTACGGTCCCGTTGGGGCCGGTACTCCGGTCATCGATGAGTATATTTTTGGTCTCCAGACCGCCGACATCTCCCTGGGGCGTTTTCCAGACGGAACCGAGCAATGGACTTTCTTCGACCACCCAACACCCGGCGCTTCCAATTCTTCCCTGGTCCCTGTGGAAGAGATTTTCTCCAGTGTTGGGTTCCGCTTGCACCCCGCCTCTCCCAATCCTGTTGCCGGACAAACCACCATTGGTTTTTCCCTCCCTGGAGAGCAAATGGCCTCTGCTGAACTGGAGGTCTTCGATGTGCGTGGCAGAAAAGTCAGGCAGCTGATGCAAGGCTCTACCGAACCTGGTCCAAACTCCGTAGTCTGGGATCGACGGGATAATTCCGGGCGCATTCTGCCATCCGGCATTTACTTCGTCAGGCTGAAATCAATGGGTCAACAGATGACTCAAAAAGTAGTCCTGGTGCGATGATTTCGTCCTGGCCGATAATTTGACTTCAAGAGCATTAAAGTCTAGAATCCCTGTTGCATTCCTTTGAAGAATTCTGGAGATTCCTGAAGATCTGGACAAGTTCCTGAAAGAAGCCAATGAGCTCCCCCGTGCTTGAAGGCAAATCCTCCGACCAATGGCCACCCGACTGGCAAAAAGCCGCCAAACAGGGCGATTGTGTCCATTGCGGGAACCCTCTCGGCAAATTCTGGAACCAGGACGAAGGCCCTTTTTGTTGCCGTGGCTGCCTGAATGTCTACAAGATGATCCACCAGGAAAACCTGGAACGATATTACGATCTGAAACCCGCCTCCACAGCCCCTTCTCCCAATTTGCGCAGCGACAGTTTTGCCTGGCTGGACCGTCTGCTGGCCGAAAAGGCCGAATCGCCCCTCAACACCGATGAAACCCTCCACCTGGACCTGGACATTCAGGGCGTTCACTGCGCTGCCTGCATCTGGCTCATCGAAGAGCTTTTCCAACGCCAGAAGGCCGGCATCGTCCTGCGCATCAACCCCACTCTCGGCAAGGTGGAATTGATTTGGGATCCAACCCAGGGCGAGTTGAAGGACTTCCTCGCCGAGGTGGAAAAATTCGGTTATCGGCTGGGCCCCAGTCGCAAAGGCGGGCCCAAGCATTCGCGCGGCCTGCTCATGCGCATGGCCATCAGCATCAGCATGGCCATGAATGTGATGATGTTCAGCCTGAGTTACTATTTTGGGCTGGCACCCGAAGACGGCAGTCTGTATCAGTTTTTTGGCTGGTTGAGCATGTTGCTGGCCACGGTCTCGCTCATTGCAGGAGGCGGCATCTTTTTCAGGGGTGCCATCAACGGGCTTAAACATCGGGTGGCCCATCTTGATCTTCCCATTTCCCTGGGTATGGTGCTGGCCTATTGTGGCAGCGTTTGGGGATTTTTTACCGGCGGTCCCGAAGAAGCATATTTCGACAGCTTGACCATTTTCATTGCTCTGATGCTGGTGGGGCGCTGGGCCCAGGAACACATCCTGGAGCGCAATCGCAACGCTCTGCTGGATTCCTCAGGAGCGGAAAACCTCACGGTCAAACGCCTGGTCAAAGGCAACCCCGAAGCCATCGCTGCCACGGATGTGCAACTGGGAGACGAGCTTTGGCTGGCCCCTGGAGATTTGCTGCCTGTGGAAGGCACTCTCATGCGTCGGGCCACCGAAGT
>JAUUYW010000112.1 GCA_030590265.1 Candidatus Krumholzibacteriia bacterium | reverse complement strand
TAAAAGACTGGTTTGTGGTGGCCAGCCAGCCGGTGCGCGCCATATGCCAACGGTTGTTGAGACCGGGCAGATCGTTGTCCAGCAAACCCATGATCTCCAAACGCAGATCTCCGGTAGTAACCCGACCGGCCATCAGAGGAGGGGCCAACTGAAGCCAACTGCCCCCGGGGTTGGGCAACAATGTGCCGTCTCCGGTGGCGACGGTACCGTCGGCATTGAAAATACGAATGACCACCTGACCTGTGCCGGCATCGTGAATCGGCAGGAGAATCTCCCGGTGGCCATCACCATCGGTATCGGCCAGGACAGGAGGCAAAGTCAATTGAGCGTCCAGATCCAAGGGCCAGCCTGGTCGGTCCTGCCCCATGAAATCGAGAACGCTTAGGGTGCCATCACGAAAGGCCACCACCAGGCGTTCCGGCTCGGTGGAGATCAACTTGCCGGCTGCTGGTTGCAGCGGATCGGGATGATTCAGGCCTCGGGAATTTTGCAGGATCGGACCCCAGGAATAAAACCGCAGGAGACCAAGACCATCCACCACCGCAATCTGCCGGGTTCCACCACCAGTTTCCAAACCTACTGGTGCTGTCAAAGGCAGGTTGAAGGAGAGTTCGATTTCTTCATAGGCACCGAGACGATTGAAAAAATAGAGAGATCCGAAATCGGAGGAAACCACAATTTCATCTCCGGCGCTGCCATCCAGGTCCCAAACCAACGGTTGGGAAAGACCCCCGATGCTCGACGGAGAGGGAAAGACAAAAACCGGCCAGCCGGGAATTTCGGTTCCCCAACCATCCAGAACAGTGATGGCCCGGGCACTGGGATCCAGATCCACACGTGATGGGATCACCACGACAGTTCCTGGCACGTTGAAAAGATTGCCCGTATTAGGTGGGGACGTCACCACCCCCGGCAATTCCGCCAGCAAACCCTGCTGAGGAAAAATATCGGCTTCTTGAATTCGCAAAGTCACCAAACCCTGGCCGGAAACTCGGCGCACCACCAGGAAAGCCCAGTCACAGTCACCGCCTTCGTGGTAGGCAAACTCGGATATGCCGGCACCAGCATCGTTCTGGCGCATTATCTGGATGCCATAGGGATCAAAATCCAAATGACGTGGATCGACGAGGGACAGGTCCACATCCAACTCGGCAGAGGGTGCAGCTTCCAGGAGATAGCGAACTCCAGGCTGCAATTTCACACGCCGGGCAATGACCGTTTTTTGGTGGTCCGCTGTCAGGGTATCTGTCTGGTCGTCACCCGGGAAGATGGGGTTTAGAACCGCATTCACCGCCGCATCAATGCGCAATTGCCCCCAGCCTCGAATTTCGTCCGGAACATTGTGAGACGCCATGGCCAGCTCGTCTTCACCCGACTCGCTTTCCATGACACTGATGCGACCACTGGTAGCCCGCAACAAGGCCTTCATTGTGCGGGCTGAAGTGGCATCCGGCAGCAAAGTGATGGCGTTGTCCGCCAAGGCCTGGTTCAGCAGATAAACAGCCCCAGCAACGTGGGCAGCCGCCAGGCTGGTGCCGGAACGATCACTGTAAGTATCGTTGGGGTCATTGTCGGCAACGTTGATGCGGCCCCTTGAGACCAGCAATCCCCCTCCTGGCGCCATCATATCCGGTTTGCCCAAACCAGGTTCACCCCGGCCGCTAAAGGCCGAAACCGCTCCGTTGTCATTGACGCTGCCCACCGTTAAAACATCAGGCACCGAAGCAGGATAGCCTGGGCCGATGCCATCTGACCCGAAATTTCCCATGGCCACCACCGGCAGCAGACCCACAGCCATCATTTCATTCATGGCATCGCTGATCCCTAAGTCTTCATCCCAATTCACGGCAGCCAGAACAACCCGGATGCGGTAGTCGTCACGGTGCTCAAGAGTCCAGGCACAGGCAGCCAGAAAATCTCCGGCCCAGGTTTGCCAGACCTGATCAAAATCGTAAAACTTGACCACAGTCAGGCGCCCACCGGGATTCATGCCTCTATGGTCTTCCAGAACACGACCGGAACCTGCCACCACCGAAGCCAGGGCAGTTCCGTGATAATGATAATCCCAAGGCCCTTGGGCATCAGGAAAATCATCTGTGACATCCTGCCAGCCGACGATGCGGTAGCCAGTGAAAGTGGGCCAGGTTACCTCAGCCGAATACCAATCCGTGGCATCCCCCACCTCAGGTGGCGGACCGTCGATGTTGTCCTGGCTGTGATCCCCAAGATCGTCGTGGGCAGAATCGCAACCCGAATCCAGGATCGCCACCGTGCCGGACCAGTCTTCACCCAACTGCCAGTGACCAGTGGCCAGTTGGCGTCCCCCCACTTGCCGGATGCTGGTATCCAGGGCCGGAATGCCATTGCGATCCAGGAGAATGCGGCCATCGGGTTTGTTGTTCAGGAATGTCTGCAGGGCAGCCTGATCCAGAGCCAGAACCTGCACGCCGCCAAAATGATCCAGGTCGTGCAGCATGGAGCAGGCACCGGTTTCTCCGGCTAGATCGGCTGCGTATTGAGTGTCCGCCGAGTTGCCACCCAGGCAAATGAGGCGGATTTGGTTGTTGGCCCAAACCGCTTCCACAGGAACGTCCCCGCCCTGGAAGTCGGCAGCTGGAAGACCTTTATCGGCAGCTTGAACAGTTGCTTCGATAGCAGCTTCGTTGCGCAGGTCCAGCCAGCTTTTTTGGCCGGACAGCCATGCATCCAGCAAATCTTCCACTCCGTTTTGGTCGCGGTCCAATCGGGTATCAAAAATTTGAGAAGATGAAGGAGAATTTGCGGCGGAAAAAACGACCGCCGGCAGCATCCCTGCGAGCACCACAAGTGTCATGGCGAACACGATGCGACGCAGGGATGTCTGCCGACAAATTGCGGCAGCGCGAGGGGCCTTTTGGATATGGGGCAATCCGTCGGCCATGTATCGGGCGCAGTTTGTGTGGTCTGTGACCATTGCGAATCCTTCAGATGCGATTGTCAATCGGAGTCAACTCCGAACGTGGGAATGTCACCTTGGAGTGACCCTTCCTACGCAACCACGCGGCCAGGGTTGCCTGAGGAAATCGGAAGGCGGCGGTGTGCGAAACAAGCAAGACACCGCTGCGAACCGGTGCATCAGGCCCATGATTGTACAGAATTCCAGTAAAACTTGCAAATGCGGCACCATGAAAAGCTCTGAAACCATTATAGGACTCCTGCCAAATGCCGCAAAACGAGGCCATTATCTTCGCCGTTAAACTCAATGGCAATGACGTCAAACCGGAAGTTGCAAGGGCCTGAAGGACGATTGTCCGCCAACCAGTGCCGGGCGGTTTGTTTCATTCGTGTGAGTTTTTGCCTGGTGACCCAGGCTTCGGGTGAAGCCACACTGCGAGGCCCTCTGGCTTTGACCTCCACAAAGGCAATGGTATTGCCGCGACGCACAATGAGGTCGATTTCACCGCATTGGCGGCGATATCGTTGTTCCAGGCAGGTGTAACCACACATTTCAAGGAAACTTTGAGCCTGGGATTCACCCCAAACACCGAGTTGGTGACCTTTTGACATTTGTAAATTTTCGATTCCAGGAGAGAATAATCAGAACATGGAAGAATCAGGCCAGAATCGGAATATTGTCGGCTAAAAAAGCTTACCCTGATCCAGTTCGGCAATGGGCTTGTAGCTGAAGCGATGAAGCCTGCAGGGGCCCAGTTTGTGCAAGGCATCCCGATGCACAGCGGCGCCATAACCTTTGTGGCCGGCAAATCCATACCCAGGATACAACCGATCAAAAGCAACCATAATGCGGTCACGAAAAACCTTGGCCAAGATGCTGGCCGCGGCGATGGCCGCGCTAGTGCCGTCACCTTTGACCACGGCGCGGGCGGGAATTTCCAGGTCGGGAGTTTGCAACCCATCGACCAAAACCAGTTCCGGTTGGGGATGCAATTTGACCACCGAACGGCGCATGGCTTCCAAGGAAGCCTGAAGGATATTGATCCTGTCAACTTCGGCTGCGGAAACAGCGCAAGCGCCCCAACAAAGGGCGCTTGCACGGATCTCTTCACAAAGCAGTTCACGTCGCTTTGGGCTGAGTTTTTTGCTGTCATCCAGTTTGTCCGGACACCAATGGTCTGGTAATATGACCGCGGCGGCAACCACCGGACCGGCCCAACACCCTCGACCCGCCTCATCAACACCAGCCAGAATGTGGCGACGTTGACCCGATTGCTCCTGATCGAAAACAACCAATGGCGATGCGGTGACCGACAAAACCCGGCCTACCGGCGTGCTTCGCGGATTCTGGCTTTGCGACCAGTGCGGCCACGCAGATAGTACAGCTTGGCCCGACGAATCCGACCTTGTTTCTTGATGGTGATGGAATCGACGTTGGGGCTCTCCACGGGGAAGATACGCTCCACTGCGATACCACCGGTGATCTTGCGCACCGTGATGGAGGCTTCAAGGCCCGTACCACTTCTGGCAATGACTGCACCGATGAAATTCTGGATCCGGCTTTTTCCGGATTCGGTGATGCGCACACCTACATTGATGGTGTCCCCAATTTTGAAATCGGGAAGATCATCCCGCAGGCCGCTGGCCCTCATTTGTTCGATGATGTTCATTGTCTTCCTCCAAGCCCAAAAAATCCGGGCTAACCTGCCCACCAGCGGGGAGCGTCCAACGACGCGACCATGGCTGAGCGTGAATTCGGCGTCGGTTTCGACCCAACGACCGAGTTATACTCTACTCTTTTTCCGATTCGGGCTTTTCCAAATTTTGCAAAAGCTCGGGCCGGCGTTCCTTCGTGCGCAGAACGGCTTGTTCGCCGCGCCACTTCTCTATGTTCGCATGGTGCCCCGAGAGAAGGACCTCGGGCACTTGCAACCCCCGGTACTCCGGAGGTTTGGTATACCATTGGCAATCCAGGCCACCGCCACGCAACTCGGTGAAGCTGTCGTTGTCGGCGCTGTCGCTGTTGCCCAGCACGCCATCAAGTCGCCTGACCACCGCATCGGCGATGATCAAAGCCGGCAATTCGCCTCCGGTCAGAACATAGTCCCCCACGGAAACTTCGCGATTGACCACTAACTGGCGGGCCCGTTCGTCGATGCCCTTGTAGTGGCCGCAGATGATGATCAGCTCGCCCTTTTCCCGCAGTTCCGCCAGGAACTCAAGAGTGAGGCCTTCATTGAAGGTTTCACCCTGGGGTGTGGTCAGAATGACTGTGGCATCATCGCGTGTTCGGCACGATTCCACAGCTTCGACCACGGGCGCAGCCATCATGATCATGCCGGCGCCGCCACCGTAAGCCTTATCGTCCACGGTGCGGTGTTTGTCCACGCAGAAGTCTCGAATATCGATGACTTCGTAACGAACCTGCCCCTGACGGGCCGCCCGGCCGGCCATGCTGGTCTCCAACACGGTCCTGACCATTTCCGGAAACAATGTCAGCACCTTGACAACTGGTGCCTCACTCGAAGTGCACATCCAACAAACCTTCCGGTGGATTGATGGTCAAGATGCCTTCAAGCTTGTCATCCATCTCCAAAATAGGACTGACGGCGGGAACCAGGATTTCCTTGTCCCCATCGGGAATCACCAAAAGGTGCTGCCCTCCGGCCAATCTCACTTCGGAAACCTGACCCACCGCTTTTCCATCGGTGGTGCGAACTTCCCGGCCCACATAACGGAAGGCAAGCCCTCCAGTGGGTTTGGGAAAGTCGTCTTTGGCGTAGTTGGAGCGAACAAAACCCAACTCGCGGCCAACCATTGCTTCGGCAGCAGTGCGGCTGTTCACTCCAGCGAGTGAAAGGGCCACGCAACTGCCCGCCTGGCGATATCGATTGATGGGAACTTCGGTTCCGTCCCGCCACACCGCATAGGGTGAATCGAGAAGTTCATCGAAGTAGTCCAACAACGGGTAAAGCTTCACTTCACCCTTGAGCCCAATGGCTTTGACGATTTCGCCGACGCAGATGAAATCCATCATGTCACTCGACAATTTCGAGCCCAACCCGCTGGTCGGTTTGAGCACTGGCAGCTGTCAGCAAAGTCCGCAGCGCCCGGGCGGTTTGACCACCCTTGCCGATGACTTTGCCCAGATCATCCTGGTGCACGCGCACCTGGAAGACCACCCGGTCCTGCTTGCGCACCACATCGACAGTCACTTCGTCGGGATGCTCCACGAGATTGATCACCACAAAGGAAATGAGTTCAAGAACCCTCTCCTGGCCGATGTTCAACTCTTCGTCTTCAGGCAGTCCTTCGCCTTCAGGCAGCTTTTCTTCTTGTGAAGCGCTCACTATTTTTCGTCCTTTTTCTCTTCTTCGGAAGCCTCTGTGGCAGCATCGCCTTCAGCTTCGGCAGCAGGTTCTTCTGCGGCTTCTTCGGTTGCTTCTTCGGCGGCGGCTTCGGCTGCTTCTTCGGCAGCCTTGGCTTCTTCAGCAGCTTTGGCATCAGCTTCGGCTTTGGCATCGGCTTCGGCTTTGGCTTCGGCGGCAGCTTTGGCTTCTTCTTCGGCTTTGGCTTCGGCAGCAGCTTTGGCTTCGGCTTCGGCGGCAGCTTTGGCTTCTTCTTTGGCTTCGGCTTCGGCAGCGGCTTGGGCTTCGGCAGCCTTGCGGGCCTCGGCGTCGATGCGGATCTGATTACGTTTTTCGACGTTGGCGGTCCAATCGGCCATTTTGGCTTCGATGTCGCTCTCGCTCACGCCTTCTTTGATCAGGGAAAACTTGTAAAGGACACCTTCGTCGCGCAACAGGCTTTTGGCCGTATCGCTGAGGGTGGCACCTTTTTGCAGCCAGCTGATGATGTCGTCGCCATTGAGATCAACTTCACGGGGATCGGTGAAGGGGTTGTAATAACCAAGGTTGGCCAGGTAGGCACCATCGCGGCGCTTGCGGCTGTCGAGAACAACGAGACGGTAGAAAGGACGCTTCTTGCGGCCCATGCGGGTCAAACGGATTGTCGTGGACACTTATCAACCTCCATTGGAGTGGTTTCGCCCCGCGCACCATGCGCCAGGCGTTCATTTGCCGATTCAAAAAAGAACCGACTGGTCAACTCGTCAGCCAGAAAGCTCGATCAACCACCGAGCATTTTTTTGCCGAACTCCTGCAACCCGCCGGCGGCGTTGATTTGTTTCATCATGCGCCGCATATCGCGATACTGCTTGAGTATTTTGTTGACCTGCGAGACCGTGGTCCCGCTGCCGCGGGCAATGCGTTTGCGCCGCGAACCGTTGATGATATCAGGATCCCGCCGTTCTTTAAGGGTCATGCTCTGGATCACGGCCTCCACCTTGACGAACTGTTTGTCGTCGACGTTGGCCTTGTCCAGCATGTCTCCACCCATGCCCGGCAGCATCTTCAGCACACCTTTCAGTGAGCCCATCTTTTTCATTTGCTGGATCTGCTTCAGGAAATCCTCCAGGGTGAATTGCCCTTCGGAGAACCGGGTGGCCATGTCTTCGGCCTCTTCCAGATCCATTTTCTCTTCGGCGTGCTCAATAAGAGTGAGCATATCGCCCATGCCCAGAATTCGGCTGGCCATGCGGTCGGGATGGAAGACTTCGAGATCTTCCAGCTTTTCCCCCACGCCAATCATTTTGACGGGGTGACCGGTGACCTCCAGCAGGCTCAGGGCCGCTCCACCCCGGGCATCACCGTCCATCTTGGTCAGGATGGCGCCGTCAAAGCCGACTTTTTCACTGAAAGTGCTGGCAACACTCACGGCTTCCTGGCCGATCATGGCATCCAGAACCAGCAGTTTTTCGTTCATGCTGACGGCTTTTTCGATGGCCTTCAGCTCATCCATCAGGACATCGTCGATGTGCAGCCGGCCAGCCGTATCGACAATCATCACGTCGCATTTGTTGTCTTTGGCTTTGCGCAAGCCCATTTTGACAATCTGGCCCGCATTATCCCGGTCGCGGTCGCTGTGAACCAGCACATCGATGGAGTCGCCGATGACGTGCAACTGGTCGATAGCCGCTGGACGGTAAATATCCGCCGCGACCAACAGGGGATGACGCCCCTCTTTTTTCAGCTTGCGGGCCAACTTGCCACAAAATGTTGTTTTACCCGATCCCTGCAACCCCATGACCATCACCGTGGCGATGCCATCTTTGGCTTGCTCGGAGTCGAGATTCATTTCTGCAGCATGGCCGCCCAACAGAGCCGTGAGCTCATCATTGACGATTTTCACCACTTGCTGCGCCGGAGTCAAGCTGCCCAGAACATCCTGGCCCACCGCTTTTTCGCGGATGTTGGCCACCAGCTTTTTGGCCACGGCGTAGTTCACGTCGGCCTCAAGCAAAGCCAGGCGAATTTCACGCAAGGCTTCTTTGATGTTGTCCTCGGTCAAACGTGCTTGGCCAGCCAGCTTTCGCATGGTCTGGTCAAGGCGCTTGGTCAGTTCCTGGAACAAGGCATCCTCCGGGATCCGGTGGGGTTTCAAAAAACCCAAAAATATATTTCCTGAACCCTCTTTTTCAGGGCACAGCAAAGGAAAACACACAACGGCACCACTGCATTTCCGGATCTGTTTTTACCAGACCAGAGATGCGGAGCTCATTATGTTGTTAATTCGCAAAGCATTACAAAGACACTGCCCTGGAAAACAGGGCAACTCGAGCCCATCAGACAGGTCTTCATAGAAGGGAGAAATTAAGCAATTTGGCTGCAAATAGCAAGAAATGGGGATTAGTTGGAAAATTGACGGGATCGTTCTTACTGGATCGCCCTCAACCACCCCTCAGCACCGACACTCGGCGGGAACGATCCTCTGCCCCAAATAACCAGGACCCGGAAACCAGAATATCGGCTCCCGCTTCCCGGCACTGGGGTCCCGTCACATCGTTGATTCCCCCATCAACATTGATCAGAAACTCAAAACCCTCGCCAGCCCGCCGTTGATTCAATTCAGCAATTTTTTCCACCGCTACAGGATTGAACTTCTGCCCACCAAAGCCAGGCTGCACACTCATCACCAAAATCAAATCCACCTGATCCAGATAAGGCAGAATCTGGTCCAAAGGCGTGCCGGGATTCAAACTGATGCCCCGTTTCATGCCCAACTCACCGATGCGGGCCAAAGTTGGAGTAATTTCGGCCTCCGCTTCCACATGAATCGTCAAACCATCGATGCCGGATTTGGCGAACTGTTCCAGGTATTTGTCGGGACGGCTGATCATCAGGTGGGCATCAAGGGGCAATTGGCTGAGCTTGCGCAAGGCACTGCAAATGAAAGGCCCGAAGGTGATGTTGGGCACAAAGTGACCGTCCATCACATCCAGATGCAGAAAATCGGCACCGGCGGTGGTCATGTTTTCC
>JAUUYW010000219.1 GCA_030590265.1 Candidatus Krumholzibacteriia bacterium | reverse complement strand
CGGGCCAAGGCTGAAGGTGTTCACGTAACGGCTGAGGCCACCCCTCACCATTTCAGTCTGGACCATGGCAAGTGCAGCGGTTTTTCGCCCCTGTTCAAAATGAATCCACCTCTGCGGGAACAGGATGATATCAACGCCATTGCCGAAGGCTTGGCTGACGGCACAATCGATTGCATCGCCACGGATCATGCGCCGCACACAATGACGGAGAAGGAACACCAGTTCGATCAGGCACCTTTTGGTGTCATCGGCCTGGAGACGGCCTTCGCGGTGGGAGTTACCAATCTGGTCAAGACCGGAGTGCTCGATCTGGGACAGCTGGTCGATTGCCTGTCCAGCAAGCCGGCAGCGGCACTCAACTTGCCTGGTGGCCATTTGGATGAGGGCCTGGTTGCGGATTTTGTTCTTTTGGATCCCAACCGGGAATGGACGGTGGAAGCCACCGGATTCCAGTCCCGCAGCCGCAACTCGTCCTACATCGGAGAGAAACTGACCGGAAAGGTGGTCGCCACTTTCCTGCGCGGACGCCTGACCTGGCGGTTGGAAGACTAAAGGGACTCTGATTTGGTTGAAGCGATCGGGAACGGTTTGGCTTAACTATTGCTTAACTATGCTTAACCAATTGGTATCCTGCGATCACTTGTTTTTGCAAGTCAGGTAGTTTTTTGCGCATTAGTGAACAAAAAAGCCATGGCCCCCGGCCAACCAGACGCTCCCATCGGGCGGTGTGCGTGTGGTTGATGCTGGTTCTGGTGCTTTTGCTGGGAGCCGGTTGCGCCAAATACAACACCTATTACAACGCCAGAAAGTCCTTTGACGAAGCTGAGCATGTGCGCAATGAAGCCTTGCGCAAGCACCAGGATCCTCCTGAACCCAGCGGCGCTCAAAAGACCAATTACCTGGATGCCATCAAAAAAGCCCAAAAAGTACTCGACGAATATCCCGGCCACAGTTTGACGGATGATGCCTTGTTCCTGCAGGCCAAAGCTCACAGCCGCCTTTCTGCCTACCGGCAATCCATCAAGAAGCTGGAGCTGCTCTTTCTGAATTACCCGGCCACCGAGTACCAGGAAGAGGCTTTGTATCTGCAAGGTCTGAATTATCTGATGGTGGGTGCAGTGGACCGCAGCCAGGAGTATCTCGACAAGCTGGCCACCCAGTTTCCCGACAGCAAATTCCAGAGTGAAACCCTGAAAGTCAGCGGCGACAACTCTTATGTTTTGGAAGAATGGGAGGTTGCTGCTGCCAGCTACCAGCAATATCTGAATGATTTTCCCGATGATGCTGAATATGATCGCATTGGCCTTAAGTTGGCCGAGTGTTACTGGGAACTGGATGACTTCGAGATGGCCAGCGAGGTTTTGCAGACAGTCAGCCAAAATTCTTCCAGTGCTGATATCGGCTTCAAATCGCGCCTGTTGAGGGCCCGGGTGCATGTGCGCCTGGGGGATTTTGAAGTGTCGGATTTCTTGTTGCAGGAGTTGGAGGGTGAGGCGGAGATTTACAACTCCCAGGGTGAGGTGCTTCTGGTTCAAGCCGAAAGCCTGGTGGCTCAAGGCCGGGGTGATGAAGCTGCTCCACTGATTGAGGCCATGCCCCTGGACTGGAACACCCCGGTGATCAAGGCCAAGGCGGCTGACATTCTCGGTTATCTCTACCTGCAACGCGGTGATCTGGAAGAGGCTGGGGAGCAATTCACCCTGGCGGTTCGTGGACGGGATGAGCTGGATGATTACAATCAAACCCGAATTCTTGATCAAAACCTCAAGGACTATTTGAATGCCGAACAGGCTTTGCCGGATGCCCGTCCTGAAAGAGTACCCCGTCTGAAACTTCTGCAGGCCAACGCTCTGCTCTTTGGGTTTGACCGACCTGCCGCCGCGGGATTGCTTTTTCGAGAGGCCGGTCTGGACTCGGCAGCCGACAGCCTGCTGGCTCCCAGGGGGCTCTACGGCGCCGTGATTGTTTATCGTGATTACCTGGATAACCCTGATTCAGCGGCCATTTTTGCAGATTTTCTTCAGGATCAATACCCCGAAAGTCCTCAGGCCTTCGAAATGAGAACGGGAGTGGAAGGAGACTTGTTGGGGTTCCTTCTGGCCCAGCAGGACAGCGCCCAGGCCATCTATTTGGCCAGTTTGACTCCTGAGGAATTGGCGGAGCTGCAAAAATCAGCCCTTACTTCGACCGGCAGTCGGTTTGGTCGCAAAAATGCCTTGGAAGGTGTTCGCCGGCGCATGGTGTATCTTTCCCGGCGAGACAATATGTTGTATGATCCACCCGAAGGGGCTGCCGAAGCAGCTGAGGCCCGTTTTCAGGCGGCCCGCGAACAGCGCGCCATGGATGCGGCCGAAATCAAGTTGATGGATGAGCAGTTGGAAGCCCAGGGCCTGTTTAAGGTGGATAGCTCTGATTCCACTTCCGGTGGCAATTCAGAGTTCCTGTTGGAACCGGACCCCAATGAAACCCTGCCTGATGGTGCTCCAGTTGAAGGAGAAACCGAAGATCCGGCCCTGGAAGAAAATGCTGATGGAGACACCGAAGAGAAAAAAGATGATGAGAAAAAAGATGATGACGACGGCAGGTACGACCTGCGCTCCCCCTGATTTTTCCCGGGATGAATAACATGAATGCCATACTTCCTGATGCTGCAATGCGTTGCAGTGGCCGTGTCCTGACCAACAACCCTGTCTCGTCGGGCCTGATTCGACTGGATCTGGAGCTGGACGCCGCCCCTGGTTTCGAGCCCGGCCAGTTTGCCATGATCAACCTGAAGGGAACTGGGGCATTTGTCTTCAGTCGCCCGTTCTCCATTCTCGCAGTCAAAGAACAAGTGCTCTCCCTGCTATACAGGGTTGTGGGTGGTGGCACCAGCGCGATGCAGCAGTTGCGGCCCGACGACCAGATGACAGTTTTGGGCCCCCTTGGCCGCCCCTTTGCTGCCCCCACTGACGAATTGCCTGTGGTGCTGATTGGCGGCGGCGTGGGCTTGCCGCCGGTGTGGGCCTGGCTGAAGCAAAACGGCCGTGCCGATGACCTCGGTTTTTTTGGTGCCCGCGACGGTGCCGATGTTCCCTGGGACCTGTTGGATGAAAAATGGCGAGTCAGTGTGGACAACCACCAATACGTTCCTGCTGACCGAATCGCCTGGCAGGGGCTGGTGCCGGATCTGGTGGCCAGGGAGATTTCTGCCGATGACAACCAACCCCGTCTGGTCATGGCCTGCGGTCCCATTCCCCTGTTGAAAGCAGCGGCGGATTTGGCCAGGGATCGTGGTTGGCAGTGCCAGGTTTCCCTGGAGGAACACATGGGTTGTGGCTACGGAGCCTGCAAGGGTTGCGTGGTCCCGGTGATCGATTTGAACAACACCGCTGCTGGTTGGCGCAACGCGACCTGCTGCCAGGAAGGTCCGGTCTTTTGGGCCGAGACCATCGATTGGTCCCGTTATGGGCGGCATGATTTTGATGTGATTGACTGAACAAAGGATGAATTGTGTCTCTGCCAAATTGGTTTTCCCTGCGTGCCGATGACAGTTTTCAACTGGGTCCCCGCCGTTTTCCCGGCCGGATCTGGACAGCCAGTGGCTGCTTTGCCTATGGCCTCAGCGGTCATGGCATGAAGACATCCGACCTGGAGTCTCCCTATGTGGGGTTAGGTGCGGTGGTCACCAAAACTGTTACTCCCGCTCCCCGCACGGGCAACCCCATGCCCCGGCTATGCGAGCTGCCAACTGGTGCCATCAACAGCATCGGTTTGGAGAATGTGGGTTTCGATGCCTTTCTGCAGGATGTTTTGCCACAGTTGGAAAAGATGGCCGTGCCCACGGTGGTCAGCCTGGCGGCATCCCGGCCCGATGAATTTGGTGAGATGGTGCAGCGACTGCACGAGAGCGCCGCTGGTTTTGAGCATTGGCATGGAGTGGAGCTGAACCTCAGTTGCCCCAATGTGGCTGAAGGTGGCCACGATTTCGGTGGCAACCCTGAAACTGTGGCCCAATGTGTGACGGTTTCCCGACCTCATTTGCCCGACCGGGCCCTGTTGGTCAAACTCACTCCCAATGTGGCGGACATCGCCTCTCTGGCGGCAGCGGCCGGGTCTGCCGGTGCCGATGCCATCAGCGCTATCAATACGGTGGTGGGTTTGGATGTTGACCTGAAAACCGGTCGACCGGCCTTGCCTCGTCGATTTGGTGGTTATTCCGGACCAGGTGTTCTGCCCATTGCCCTGGCCAAGGTGGACGAAATTGCCAACAAGGCAAAAGTTCCGGTGGTGGGCGTCGGGGGTATCGGCACAGCAGAAGATGCCTTGAAATTTTTTGCTCTGGGAGCAGTGGCCGTGCAGGTGGGGACGGCTCAAATGCGGGACCCATTCACCGCCGCGGAAATAGCCCGTGAACTTTCAGGTGATTAATAAGCCGATACGCTCCTAGGCACGATATTCATCCGGGTCCAGGAAATTGTCATCATCATTCAGGGCGGCGATTTCTTCATCCATGACCTTGTCTTCGTCAGCCTCATCTTGACTCATCAAATCGGTTTCATCCTCTTCGGGAGGAAGACCGTCGGGGAATTCCGCCTCCAGAAGATCTGCCAGGGCGTCTCCGCTGCGCAGAATCTGTGTGGCCAGTCCGGCGCCAACTTCTTCAGCCTGGTCCAGGGGACCATGAACCGAAACCCGGTTGGTGCAGGCCCCGGTGGAACCTTCGATCACTACTTCATTGTCGGTGACTCGCGCCAGCACACCCACAGGCAAATCAGAATCGGAAATCATGTGCCGACGGAAGGCCATCTCTGCTGCAATTTCCACTTCGGTGGCCGTGCAATGCAAGGCTGAGAGGTCTTTGCGGGTTTCTTCGTCGTTGGTGCGGCCAATAATCACGAGGGAACCCTGTCCAGGACCAGGCAGGATAAATTCCGGGGCAAAAATTTCAGCCACAATGCCCTGGATTCCCAGGTGTTCGGTGGCGGCTGCGGGCAGAACCAAGCCATCAATTTCACTGTGGCGCATGTGGGTTTCCATGGCTCTGTCAATGCCACCGTAAATGATCTGGAAATCGATTTCCGGCCAAAGATGCTTCAGCTGGGCTTTGGATCGCATGGACAGCACCCCGATGCGGCTGCCGGGGTCCATCTCATCCATGATGTTGCCCTGGCGATTAAGATAGGCGTCAAAAGGTGTGCAACGCGGGGGAGTGCAGAGCAGATCCACACCCTCGGGAGGTACCAGAGGCAAATCCGCGGCTTCAAGCACCACGGCGTTGATCTGGTTGCTGAGCAGCAGGCCGATCAGGTGTTCGACTTCAGCCGGGCTGGTGGCGGTATAAACCTGATTTTCACTTGCTTCATGGTTCTGAAGAGCGGGCAATACAGTCAATTGGCAGGTGACCCGGCCTGGACCCTGGTGAACCAGATCAATGAAAGACTGGGTCTGACTTTTGGCCAGAGACGAAGACAGACTTCCGAAACTCAAAACCCGTGCTTTCACAATCAGCCCTTTCTCAATGCCCGTTTTCTAGGACCCTGCGGCAGCGGCATCCGCGGCCAGGAAATCGCCTACGATTTTTCCAACTCTTTGGGCATCTTCGAATGGCAGGGCTGCGTGGATGGGAAGAATCAAAATTTCCCGGCCGGCGCGCTCGGCTTCACTCAAATCACCATGGACTCGGCAGTACTCGTTCAACTCGTGATGGTTCATAGGCGGATTGTAGTATACGGCGGTATCAACACCACTGTCTTCGAGCAATTTTTGCAACTCATCCCGGCGATCGGTGCGCACCCAGTACTGGTGATAAGTCACATGATTTCCAGCGCCGGGGTTGGGATCCTGCAACCGATTGGCTTCGGGAATGAATTGGTCGTAAATGGCCGCGACCTGGATGCGATCGCGTTGTTCTTCGGCAAAACGTGCCAGACGAATGTTCAGGACCATGGCCTGGACTTCATCCAGCCGACTGTTCCAACCGGTGTAAAGATGGTTGTTCATGCGCACCGCCTGGTGGCCGCGGATTTTCCGGATACGGGCGGCGTCTT
>JAUUYW010000386.1 GCA_030590265.1 Candidatus Krumholzibacteriia bacterium | reverse complement strand
TATGTTCAGATATTCCCCTTTTGTGTCCTGACTTTATTCTCAGTTAAAAGGATTTGAATGACCCAAAGCTAACGCGTTCATCTGTCTGTTTCTCTCAACTTAGACTTTGCTTTAGCAAGGGGAGATCTCGCAACATGAAACACGACGCGACAGCTTATGCGGTCGGTGGTAATTTTACCGCTGCCTCACCCAGACTGTTTATTCCCGTCGACACTAGCAACTACTACGGTTCCAGCGGATGGATGAAGAGGACATTTGACATTGTCTTTGCCTCTTTGATGCTCCTGGTTGCTGGACCGCTTATGCTGGTTATTGCTCTTTTAGTGAAAAAATCGAGTCCTGGTCCGGTTATGTTCATTCAGGAACGCCTGGGCCGCGACGGCACCCCATTCCGCTTTTACAAGTTCCGCTCCATGAACCACAACAGCGACGATGCCATTCATCGTGAGTTTGCGGCCATGTTCATCAGCGGTGACGACGATGCCTGCTCAGCCAACAGCAGTGGCGAAAAGGTATTCAAGCTGAAACGTGATCCCAGAATTACGGCCATTGGCGCTTTTTTGCGGAAAACCTCCCTCGACGAACTTCCCCAGTTGCTGAACATCCTCAAAGGTGAAATGACTTTGGTCGGTCCCCGGCCCCCCATTGCCTATGAGATTGAAAATTACCAGCCATGGCATATGGAACGCCTCAAAGCTGTTCCCGGCCTGACCGGTCTGTGGCAAGTCAGCGGTCGCAGCTCTGTTTCCTTCGATGAAATGGTGCGACTGGATATTCGCTATATCAACGAATGGTCCCTCTGGAAGGACATCGTGATCATGGCCAAAACCTTGCCTGTGGTCCTCAAGGGCACCGGCGGGTACTAAACACATAGGAATATTAGGGCCCGGGTATTTGCCCGGGCCTTTTCTATTTCCTTGACCCCTCAGCCCGGGGGAGCCATCCTCCATGGTAGATTTATCAAGTTTTAGTCTTCAGAGTCGATGAGTTAAAACGATGGATGGATTCGGTTGGCTGGAATTGTCGGCCGCAAATGAAACAAACAACGGAAGAGAGTGGAACAATGATCAAAGTGGGAGTGATCGGATGTGGCTATTGGGGCCCGAACCTGATCCGGAATTTCAATGCTCAACCTGATTGTGAACTGAGCGTGATTGCCGATCTTGATGAGAAACGTCTGCAACAGGTGGGCCTTCTCTATCCGAACACCAAAAAAACAACCAACTACAAGGAGATTCTGGAAGATCCGGATATCGATGCCGTTGTTGTTGCAACACCCATGACCACTCACTTTCCCCTGGGCTCCGAAGTGCTGGAAGCCGGCAAGCATCTTTTCCTGGAAAAGCCAATGGCGACCAACAGTGAAGATTGCCGCACCCTGATTGCTCTGGCTGAAAGCAAAGACCTGCAAATCATGGTGGGCCATACTTTCATCTACACTTCTGCCGTGCGCAAAATCAAGTCCCTGATGGACGGTGGTGAAATGGGAGACATTCACTACGTCAACATCGAAAGGGTCAACCTGGGTTTGTTCCAGAAAGATGCCAACGTGGTTTGGGACCTTGCTCCTCACGATGTTGCCATGTTGAATTACCTTTTTGAGGCCGATCCTGTTCGGGTCAACGCCACCGGCCACTGTTATGTGCAAAAGGATCTGGGCATCGAGGATGTGGCTTTCGTCACTCTTGAATACCCCGGAGGCAAACTGGCCAACATTCATGTCAGTTGGTTGGATCCGAACAAGATTCGCAAATGCACCTTTGTCGGCAGCCGCAAAATGCTGGTTTATGACGATGTGCATCCTTCGGAAAAAATTCGGGTCTTTGACAAGGGTGTCGATGTGGCGCCCCATTACGAAGGTTTTGGTGAATTCCAACTCCAGTATCGGTCAGGCGACATATTTGTGCCCCAGATCGAAATGGCAGAACCTCTGAAGGCCGAAACAAGCCATTTCCTGGATGTCATCCAGGGTAAGGCTATTGGTCTGAGCACAGGACATCACGGTCTGAGAGTGGTCCAGGTTCTTGAAAAGGCCTGTGAGTCACTCAAAAATGGCGGCCGTCCCGTTGACTTGGTTTTCGACGACTAGGATTGCGACCAAAACATGGGTGATCGTTCCTTGCGCGTGGCCATGATCGGCCAAAAAGGATACCCTCCTGTCCATGGGGGTATCGAGAAACATGTGGCTGAGCTGGCTGCGCGTCTGGTTCCCATGGGTATTGGGGTCGACATCTACAGTCGACCCCATTACAGCAACGAGTCCGGCCCGGCTGATCTGCCAGGTGTCCGGGTCATCAAATTGCCCAGCATTCCCACCAAACATCTGGATGCCATCACCCACACCGTGGTCAGCACGGGCGACGCTCTCTTTCGGGATGTGGATGTGGTTCATTACCACGCTCTGGGGCCAGGGTTGTTGTCAGGATTGCCTCGTTGGTTGGCTGGCAAGAAAACCGTCGTCACGGTGCATGGATTGGACTGGCAGCGGGACAAATGGGGCAGTTTTGCCCGAAGTGTTCTGCAGTTGGGGGAGACCGCCAGCGTGCATCTTCCCAATCGGACCATCGTTGTGAGCAGAGCCTTGCGGGAGCATTACCTGAAGCAGTACAAACAAGCCACCGACTACATCCCCAATGGGATTGTTCCGCCAATCTATCGTGCTCCGGAGCTCATGGTTGGCCAGGGGATCAATGGTCCATTTGTGCTCTTTGTGGGGCGACTGGTGCCGGAAAAGGGGTGTCATCTGCTTTTGGAAGCCTGGGGGAGATTGCCCAGTGCCCTGAGAAAGAAATACCGGTTGGTTATTGCCGGGGATGGAGGCTTCACCGCTGGGTATGTTGACAAACTCAAGGCCATGGCTCCTGAAGGTGTAGATTTTCTGGGCTATATTCACGGCCCCCTTCTGGATGAACTCTACACCAATGCCGAATTGCTGGTTTTACCCAGCACTCTTGAAGGCCTTTCCATCACACTTTTGGAAGGCATGAGTTATGCCCGTTGTTGCCTGGTGAGTGATATTCCGCCCAATGTGGAGGCTGCTGGTGGCAACGCTGTTCTCTTCCGCAGTGGAGACGACCAGGATTTGACGAACAAGCTGGTGGAATTGCTTGGGGATCCCCGCCGGCGTCAGACTTTGGGGGCCGACAGTCAAATTCATGCCATTGAACACTACTCCTGGGATAGGGTTACCAGCCTGACAGCCGAGCTTTACCGCGAAATCATCGAAAAATGAATTTGACAAAAGGCCGGTTGGTTATTATCTCTTCGTAACCTTCGGAGCGGGCATAGCTCAGCTGGTAGAGCACTACCTTGCCAAGGTAGCTGTCGCGAGTTCGAGTCTCGTTGCCCGCTCCATTATTTTTCCAGATATATGAAATTCCGCACCAAGGCCCAGGGCCTTTTTTTTGTGTCCTCAATGCAGGAAAACGCCTGGAGTGGGTTGACATTTCTCAACCTAGGGAACATTATTAGTCCCCTTAGGAGGCGGCATAGCCAAGTGGCTAAGGCAACGGTCTGCAAAATCGTCATCCCCAG
>JAUUYW010000425.1 GCA_030590265.1 Candidatus Krumholzibacteriia bacterium | reverse complement strand
GGTTGGCAACCCCACATTACGAGCTTCACCCTGTAAGGAGAAAAATATCTCAGTAATTTTTAGTCGCGCCTGTTGCTCAGACCTCTGTGCTAATTTTTGCTCTGGCATGAATCCGAAGACAGGGTTTACATCACCCCGACGGCCCGGCAGGATCAGCAGTATGTTGATGAGTATTTGACCGTTGCTGTGAAGCGATGCAACGCTTGCCTGGTGGGGCAGATGCGTCAAGCTTTGTTAAAGCTTGTTGGGGAACAATAACTTTTCACCGAGAGCTCAACCGCCGGCTTTTTTGACGGTCCATTCCTGCTTGCTCAATTCAGCCACCACCGTATCGCGGTGGTCGCCCTGGATTTCAATGACGCCGTTTTTGACGGTGCCCCCCGAGCCACATTTTTGCTTCAATTGTTTAGCCAAATTTTTGAGCTCGTCACCGGTCAAGGGGACCCCGGTGATCAGGGTTACTCCTTTGCCCTTGCGCCCTTTGGTCTGACGGGAGACGCGAACCACTCCATCACCTTTGGGTGTGGTCGCGTCATTCTGTGGAGCCGTTTCCGCACGGCCTCCGTCACTGGACCAAACCAGATTTCCTTCACGATTCTTCCGTGACATGTATTGACTCCAAGGGCAATGGACAAAAATCAAAGCAAGCTCGCCGCCAGGCTGGCCAGTTCACTGCGCTCACTCTTGGCCAACGTGACGTGCCCGTGGATAGGATGATCCTTGAACCGTTCCACCACATAAGTCAGTCCGTTGGACGACGCGTCGAGGTATGGATTGTCAATCTGGTAGGCATCTCCCGTGAGCACGACCTTGGCATCTTCACCTGCGCGGCTGACCACGGTTTTCACTTCGTGGGGTGTCAGGTTCTGGGCTTCGTCGATGATGATGAACAACTTGGGCAAGCTGCGACCACGGATGTAAGTCACCGCCTCGGCTTCCACCACACCCGTGTCGTAAAGGTATTGCACCTTGTCGCTGGTATTTTCGAGTTTGGGATCCACCAGGTATTGAAGATTATCGGAAACGGGTTGCATCCAACTGCTGAGCTTCTCTTCCTTTGAGCCCGGCAGATAGCCGATGTCTTTTCCCAGAGGCATTATTGGCCGCGAGACCATGATTCTGCGATAGCGTTTTTCTTCCGCCACCATTTGCAGGCCCACGGCCAGAGCCAGCAAGGTCTTGTCGGTGCCGGCCTGGCCGAGCATGGTCACCAGTTTGATATCCGGTCGCAACAACAATTCCAGGGCAAACTGCTGGTGAAGATTGCGTGCAGACAAGCCCCAGGGATGACTGTCAGCATGCTGCAAAGGTTCGATCAACCCGCTATCGGCCCGATAAATGCCCCGGGCGGTGTGTTTGGGGTTGGTGTAACCCTTGAGCAGCACACACTCGTTGGGCATCAGATCGGCATCCACACTCACCGGCTTACCCTGATAAAACCCATCAATCACATCTTCAGTTACTTCGTGTTCGCTGACACCGGTATAGAGTTCGTCGAAATTGACCTTTCGGGTCAGAAAATCATTGGTTTTAATGCCCAGCGCGTCAGCCTTGACCCGGGCGTTGATGTCTTTGGTGATGAATTCCACATCGCCACCACCGGCATCCAGGGCGCAGGCCACCGCGAGGATGCGATTGTCCATGAGGGACTTGTCCATGCCCTTGGGCAGATAGTCCACATAACTTTTGACGGTGATATATAGTTTGCCACCACCGGGCAATTCTACACCTTTGCTCAAAGGATGGCCGTCGCGCAATCCGTCAATGGTGCGAATAACTCGACGGGCGTTGCGGCCTTTTTCGTCGTTGCCGCGCTTGAAGTTGTCCAGCTCTTCGAGAACTTCCACGGTGAGGATTACATTGTTGTCCTGAAAGGAGGTGAGGGAGTCGGCGTCGTGCAGCAAAACATTGGTATCGAGCAGGAAACAACGGCCTTCGGGTACGGGGATGCTGTCTTTGTTGTCAATCCAGTGACCGATTTGATTTTCCATTTTTGCCCTCCGGTTGATTGCGGGATGGGTGTGGATCCTTCCACTTGCAATAAGTGTACACACTCAAGCCGGGGTTGTCGTGCAAAAGGTGGTGAGGTATTCTGTCTAGATCTTAAAACACGGAGTTGGTTTCCATGCGTATGGTCTGTTCAAGAATAGTTTTGCTTCTGTTGCTGACTGGGGTTGGTCCACTGCTTGGCGGAGATTCTCTGGCTGAGCCACATTGGCCGCTGGACCTGGAAACCCGATATTTGACCAGCAATTTTATGGAATTTCGCAGTGGACGCTTTCACGCCGGCCTGGATCTCAAAACCGAGACCAGGCAGGGTTATACCGTGCGGGCAGTTGAGGATGGCTACATCAGTCGTCTGCGCTGCACTCCCACGGCTTATGGGCGTGTGGTTTACCTTCGCGGAGAGTCGGGGCGCACGTATGTCTTTGCGCATTTGTCCCGGTTCAACGACGACCTGCGCACTCGTGTGCAGCAGGTTCAAGAGCAAAATAATACCTACCGCGCCAGGTTGGAATTCCAACCCAATCAAATTCCTGTCAAAAAAGGCGATGTCCTGGGACTCAGTGGCCAAAGTGGCACCAATGGACCGCATTTGCATTTTGAAGTACGGGATCGCAATCAGCGTCCCATCAATCCCTTGCAGCATGGTTTTCATTTGGTCGATACTATTGATCCAGTCATTCATTCCTTGCGGGTATGGCCGGTAAGCCAGGAGGCCCGCATCAATGGTGAGACCGGGGAATGGGCCATCAAAGGCACGACACAAGCAGGGCTGAAAGGGGATTTGGGGATTCTCAATGTTACGGGGCCAGTGGCATTCAGCGCCCAGATGGTCGATGCTTCGGATATTCGGGGGCACAAATTGGAACCATGGCTCATTGAGCTGGAATTGGACGGCGAGGTTGTTTATCGCTGTCAGAATGTTCGCTATGCATTTGATGAGAACGCTATGCAACGTCTGGAGTGGACCGATTGGGCGGATTGGACCGAAAGAGACATTCCCAGAGAACATTGGCTGCATAGGAGGCCGGCCAATACTCTTGCCGGGCGGGAAGGGGAACTGTGGTATCTGGGGGCTGATGGTTCAGGCTTGGAACGCGGAAATCACCAGCTGATTCTGCGGGTTTTTGATTTTGCCGGAGGACAAGCCACGGTGAACTGGGTGGTGCAGGTGGGTGAGAGGGCTGACCAGCGGACGAAGGAGG
>JAUUYW010000286.1 GCA_030590265.1 Candidatus Krumholzibacteriia bacterium | reverse complement strand
TCGTAAGACGGCACTTCCCGCAGTGGTGTGAGCACTGAGACCTCAATATCCAAGCCGGTCAATTCATGGATTTGAAGGGGCGGAAACCTGGGATCCCTCACCGCGGCGCTGCGACCATTGTCGGCCACGGCTTCGGCCAGGGGTTTGAATCCCTCAATGTAGCCGATGCAACCTCGCAGACGTTTCTGGATCGTCAGCGTAACAAATGCACCTCGTTTTTCCACCAAAGGGCCCTCAAGAGGCAAATTGGCGTCCTTCGCAAGGGTTTGCACATCAGGAGAAGGGTCACCAATTGCAGCTGCGGCCACGGCCTGCCGAGCCAATTCCCGCAGAAATTGTTGCTGTTGTGGGGTCAATTGGCTCATGCCATCTCCTTGCCATTGGTCAGTAACAATGCTGCGTAACTGACACTGAATGAGTAGTCGCCATCTTTGTCTGCGCTGCGCCCGTAATCCAAAAGCACGGCTTCGTATCCCAAAGGAGGCCCTTCGCTCATGGCTACACAGCAAGCGGCCAGGCCACACATTGTAATTCCCGTGTCTTTTCCGTATTGCAGCAGCCCTTGGGCATCACCGCCCAATATTTTGAGGATGGCGCCGGCATCCAGTCTTTCCAGGGCCATGGGGATGTCTTCGGTGAAAGGCACATAGCCAAAAGAGCGTCCGTAATGGGTGAAATCACTGGAGACCAAAAGCAGATCATTTTTACCCATGGTTTGCCTTAAAACCCGGCCGGCAAGGGTTAGGGCTGCCGGATCGGACATGGGCACGAGCATGGGCACAATGCTTGGTGGAATGTTTGGTGGAATGTTCGGTGGAACGCTCGGTGGAATACTTGGTGGAATGCTCGCCGCCGCCCCAGGCCAGGTTCGCTGGATAAATGGCAGGACAATTTCGATGGCATGTTCTTGGGCGTGGGCAGCCGGGTTCAGGGCAAAACCGGATTCTTTGGCCAATCGGTTCACCATATCGGTGTTGATAGGGACCTCGCCGAGGGGAGTGGCAAAGGCCGATTCCTCCGGCAGGGCTATTTCCGTCAGGGCCATGCGATGATTTGGTGCCAGAATGATGATATTGTCGGGCCGCCAATTTCCCAATAGCCCAAACAATCGCCCGGCCACCGGGCCGCAGTGGGCGTGTCCGGCGTGGGGCGTAACGGCCAGCCAGGGCTGCCCAGCAGGTAATTGGGCTGGATCTGCTCCTGCCAGGAAGTGATCCACCGAAGCGGCCAACTCCTTTGGATCAGCTGGATACCAGGAGCCACTCAACACGGGACGGCGAACCATTGTCATCATAATCTCCCCATTTGGAACCGCGGCAAAAAATCCCTGTTGGAAACCCACGCTTTGGACTCTATCATATATTCTAGTGCACACAACACCCACTGAATTCCTACTGCCACGAGGAGGGCAAGTTGAAAATCAAGCAGTCACTGCAGGGCGAGGTCATGGTATTGCATGTTTCCGGAAAAATCATGGGCGGTCCCGATCATGAAAAATTCCAGGGCGAAGTCAAAGAATTGATCGCCGAGGGGCATGTGGACATCCTGTTGAACATGTCCAAGGTCAGTTGGGTCAACTCCACTGGTTTGGGCATTTTGGTTTCGGCTTTCCACACCCTGAAAAAGAATAGTGGCCGGCTGAAGATTTGCGAAGTGAATGATCGCATCGACAACATCCTGAACGTGGCCCAGCTGAAGCTGGTCTTCGAAACCTACGAAAAATGCGACGAGGCCTTGGCTTCCTTCAGTCAGGAATAGCTCTTGGTTGAAAGCACTGAACAGTCCGGCCATGCCGATCAAGCCGACAATGTCGGCCAAGCCAACCGATCCGATCAAGCCGACCAGGATCAGGGCACTGCTTACCGCAATCCGGCCCTGACCGTGGACGGAGTGGTTCTGCATCGGCAAAACCACTTCCAGGACAACGATGCCTGCAGCGTCCTGTTGATCAAAAGAGGGCGAGATCCTTTTCAGGATCGCTACGCTCTGCCCGGTGGATTTGTGGACTATGGCGAAGACATCGATTCAGCCATCAATCGGGAAATCCAGGAAGAAACCGGTTTGCAGGGATTGCCTTTTAGGCAGTTCCGCACCTTCGGAAAGCCTGGCCGCGATCCGCGCGGGCATACGGTCTCAGTGGTTTATGTGGCGGTGATCATCGGTGAACAGCCCGAGGTTATCGGTGGCGACGATGCTGCCGAAGCGGAATGGTTTCCCCTTTCCCGCCTGCCGGACCTGGCCTTCGATCACGCGCAAATTCTGGAAAAGGTGTTCGAAGCTCTCAAACTCTGTTGATTCAATTTGTTGTATAAATGTCTGTCCCTGAACAGTGAAAAGATCCTTTTGGGATCTGGAGGAAGTGATAGTGAGTTCCAATCTCAACACAGCCATGGTGGTAGAGGCTCTCAAAGAGGTCATGGTGCCCGGGACCCAGGTCAATGTGGTTTCCATCGACCTGATCGGTGAGGTCAAAGTCACCGGCGGCGAAGTCTATGTCACGGTGGTTCGCACCAGTGAAAAAGAAGAAACCATCAACCAGGTTCGTCAGGATGTGGCCGACAAATGCAGCGCCTTACCCGGCGTGCTGTCGGTAAAAGTGGAAATTGACGACCGCAGTGGAGCCAAGGCACCCGCCGGTCCCCACGGTCACTCCACCGATCCTTTCGCAGACCGTGCCGGCTTACCCGGCGTCAAAAAAATCATCGCCGTGGCCAGCGCCAAAGGCGGCGTGGGCAAAAGCTCCGTGGCCGTGAATCTGGCTTTGGCCCTGCGGGACAAGGGGCACAAAGTGGGCCTGATGGACGCCGACGTCTACGGACCCAGTGTCCCGACCATGCTCGGCATCAATGAAGCTCCCCAAGCCACTGCCGACCGCAAAATCCATCCCATCATAAGCCATGGCCTGCAGGTCATGAGCATGGGTATGCTGATGCCCCCGGACCAGGCCGTGATCTGGCGCGGCCCCCTGGTCATGTCCGCCATCAAGCAGTTCCTGCAGGACGTGCTTTGGGAAGACCTGGATTTCCTGATCATCGACATGCCCCCAGGAACCGGCGACGCCCAGTTGACCCTGGTGCAAACCGTCCCCCTGAGCGGCGTGGTCATGGTCACCACTCCCCAGGAAGTGGCCCTGGCCGATGTGCGCCGCGGCATCACCATGTTCGTCAAAGTCGAAGTCCCGGTGCTGGGCATCGTGGAAAACATGAGTTACTTCGTCTGCCCTGAAAGCGACAAAAAATACGACATCTTTGGCCACGGAGGCGGCGCAGCAGTTGCCAAACAATACGACCTGCCCTTGCTGGCCGAAATTCCCATCGACCCCGCCATTCGCATCGGCGGCGATGAAGGCAAACCTGCCGTGGAAATCGATGGTTCAGCCGTTCAGACAGCATTCCACCAGTTGGCTGTTAAGGTGGCTGAATTGTCTGGATGATTGTCTGGATGATTGGTTGGATAATTGGTTTGATTTTCCAACTCTGTTGGGTCTATTTGAGATGATAAAAGCAGTGCCTCGTTTGGGGCGCTGCTTTTTTTGAGGGGAGTCACGTTGCAATTTCCAAGTTGCTGGTATTGATAAGTGGCTCGTGGTTCTCTTGCAAACATGACCCTACAATCTAACTTGCTTTCGTGAATTAATTTATGGCACCCAGAACAGAGACAGATGAGATTTCCGGCATCATTTGTTCCTCCCTTAGAGCGTGGAACGATATGATGAATTTCCAGGTGTCCCGTATGATCACATCCTGGACATTGGCATTTGTTGCGGGCCCTGGCAAAAACCTTGCGCCGAATAGCTGGTGGAATTGAAGTTGTGTTGCGCTGATTCGGTTGGCTTATCTGACAATCGCAAAGGGCCCGTTCCAATTCGGTTTCACTGAGCTGCAATTCGCCTTTGCTGGTTTGAACTGTGGCCGCTGCGCATTCGGGACACTTGTGGATATGGATTTGAATTGGTGGTTTGGCCACCGTTGGATTGCCCACCATTGGATTGCCCACCTTTGGATTGTCCAGCACTGGATTGTCCAGCCGGCTGGACTTTTGACCTTCACATTGAGGTTCAGATTTTCCATTTTCAAATGTCTGAAGTTTTTTTGGGATCGAATTTCCAGCCACATAGAATTCCATGAAGGCCAGCATGGCCTCAATCTTATCAGCCGGTGCATTCCTTCGCTTGCGAACCTGCTCCCACAATTTCTCATACCTGGCAAACTGAGTAGGCGACATTTTCAGATTCACATTCACCGGCACCACCACCGGCGGAAGTTTTTTTGGAACCGGAATCAAAGATGGTTGCCCGGCGGCCTTTTCTTCAGCTTGTTTTTTGGCTTGCTTCACCACCTCTTGCAAATCTCGTCGGGAATGCTCTTCAGCAAACTCCGCCCATTCTTTTTCATTGGTCTGGTCGATCACCGGAAGCAAAGCCTGGGCTTTGGTATAGCCCAATTCACCAGACTCAATTTTTTGCTTCACAATGGGAAGTTTTTCAAGCTGAAGACACAGATTTTGAAAACCATAAAATTGGCTTTTGGAAAAACCCAACTTGGACATGGCATAGTGTTTGATGGAACTATAGCCGAGCTCTCGATAAAGTTTGCGCTTGAGAATTTCGGCAAACCACAGCAGCGAGCAATGTTCGGCTTTGTCTCGTGCTTCCAAGGCGGATTTGATGGCTTCATGGGCGACGGTGGCGGTTTGGCCTGGGGTAAATTCAGTCATGGGAAAACCTTTCTGGTCATATTGGTAGTCTTTTTAT
>JAUUYW010000259.1 GCA_030590265.1 Candidatus Krumholzibacteriia bacterium | reverse complement strand
TCCATGCCTCTGGTCAACCTGGCTGGAGCCACCTATGTCATCACCGGCATGACCAGCCTGGATCCCACGTTGAATGAACACCTGGAGTTTGCGGTGACAACTGCGGTGCAGCGCATCGTCAACAATGTCTATGAGGGGCAGCGGGGTTTTATTCTAACTGCGGGGGAGGACAATTTCCCCGTTTACAACACCACTGCGGTATCTCCGGACTTCTACTTTAACCAGTTTGATTTCTATGGGACGGCGGCAGCTGACACACTCAAGCCAAAACTGAAAATCACCTACAGTTCCATCGACGACCTCAATGGGGGTGACAAATAATGCGCGGTTTGCGATTATTAATCACCAGCCTGGCCCTGGTTGTCCTGGTTCAGTTGGTAATACCGGGCATTGCCCGGGCTCAATCGGTTTTTGCCCTGACCAATCTCGGACAACCCGTCGATTCCAATGACGCCAGGATGATTGGACGCGGGGGATGGGGCATGGCCGTGCAGGATTCCCTGAATCCCGGTTTTTTGAACGTAGCTTCCCTGACCGCCCTGCGCCACGTGGCTGTGAAATTCACCGCCTATGGTGAAAAAAATACAGGCTCGGATGAAAATGGATCCCGCACCACCCATCGTACTTTGATTCCTGACATTCGAGTGGGTCTTCCTATCATCAAGGGGCGTCTGGCTTTCTCCACAGGTATCCAGTTGGGGCGATCTTTCGAATACCGCACTCTGACCACCACGACTTGGATAACCGATAGTGATACGCTAAACGGCGAAAGGCAGTTTCGGCGTGAAGGAGCCCTCTGGCAGATCCCCACAGCTCTTAGCCTGAGGATTATCGGGAATTTTTCCATTGCCGGAACCATCGGCCTTGTCAATGGAACCATCAGTGAAACGACTGATAACTTTTTTCTGGAACCGGCAAATCTTGTGGGCCAACCTCTGTACTTGGCCAATCGCCGGGTCCAGAAAGATGAATTTTCCGGAAAGATGACCACTTGGTCTCTTCATTTTGGCTCTGAAAATGGAATAGCTATTGGAGCCAGCTGGACTCCGGCCCATGTCCTGGATTCAGATCGAAAAGTATCCATGGGTGGGGTTGCCGAACGCAGCAATTCCCAATGGAGCCTGGATGTCCCCGAAACTTATCGGGCGGGTATTCAAATCAAGCTTTCCAACCGCTGGCGCCTGGGTGGCGATGGCTCTCTGCAAAAATATGGTGATTTTGTCGGCAACAGTGATTGGTCCGACGATACGGTGGACGAGTACTCCATGTCCTTTGGTTTGGAGAAGGCGCTTTCTTTCGAACGCCACGGTGGAATGAGCAACATCCCTCTGCGTTTTGGTGCCAAGTATCGTCGCTGGGCCTATCAGGTCGGTGGCTCGGACGTGGAAGAAAAAACCTTCAGCCTGGGCACTGGATTTCCTTTCCACCAAAGAATGGGTATGCTGGATGTTGCTATGTCCTACAGTCTGGTCGGGGACAAGGCGAAAAATGGATTGGAAAGTACGGTCTGGCGATTGACGGTTTCTGTTACCGGATTGGAAAAATGGTGGTAAGATTGTCCCACTCTTGGGTGGGTGGAGATTATCGCCGAAAAACCTCAAATTGAATTAAGGGAGATGGTCCATGCGCGGCTCCAATGCAGTTTTATTTTTTCTTGTGCTTGTCCTGGTGGGGGGGGCGCTGGTGGGATGCAAGGATGGCATTCCTGAATCTGAGTTGGACCAGTTCATCTCCAGAATGGGCGATTTGGACTCGGCTGCGCAAGCCGATTCCCTGCGCGCCATTGCCCGGAGTGGAGACTCTTCAGCTTCTTTTGCCACTTACATGATCGGAAATAATTTCTACAAAGCCGCAGCGGATTCAGCCCGCCTTGCTGGGTGGAGTTCCAAGGGTGCCAACGCCCAACTGGACAGTGCGGAGATCTATTTCGGAGCAGCCGTGAGCATGGACAGTACTTTTGTCGAAGCTCTGGTGAATCTGGGCTCACTGTGGGATGACCGTTCCGAACAGTTGAGCAGCCGCGAGGATAGGGATGTCAAAGTTGCCAAAGCCGAAGGCTATTACCTGAAGGCCCTGGACGTTTCTCCATTGGACGAAAAAGCCCGTTGCAATCTGGGAAGCCTTTATCTTCGCCAGCGCAGGGTCATGGATGCCAAGGACGAGTTCCAAAAGGTGCTTGATAACAACCCCCGCAGTTCCTTGGCCCACTACAACATGGCCATCATGTTTGCCGAAGCGAAAATCTACCGGGAAGCCATTGCCGAATGGGAACTCGCGGTTAAATACGATCCTGATGGAGATATCGGTGACCGCTCCCGGGACAACATCGACATCGTCAAGGATTTGATGAAGACACCAATTCCCACTGACGCCAAAAAAAGAAAATAATGTCTTTCCCGTTGGAAATCCCTGAACCCCTGCGCCAGGCCTTGCCGCCTGGAACAGGGGTTCTGCTTGGTATCAGTGGGGGCGTTGACAGTGCTCTGGCATTGGCCGTTCTGCAAGAGCTTGGTTGTGATGTCCAGTGCGTGACCTTTAAGAATTTTTGCTACTCCGAAGAAGATATCCAGCCAGGTGAGCAGAGTTGCTGCTCACTGGATGCCATTGAAGATGCCCGCCGTCTGGCCCGCCGTTTCGGGGCCGTGCACTGGGTCCACTCTGTGGTGGAACCCTTTCGGGAAAAAGTCATTGATCCCTTCATTCTTGATTACAGCTCGGCCCTGACTCCCAACCCTTGTCTGGCCTGCAATGCTGACGTTCGTTTTCCGGAATTTGTGCGGTTGGCCCAACGGCAGGGCTGCAGTTATGCAGCCACCGGACACTACGCCCGCATCGATCATTCTCTTGCCGCGCCCGGTTTGCTCAAAGGTATGGATCCCGCCAAGGACCAGAGCTATTTCCTGCACAGGGTTCCGGCAGAGTTGTTTGGCCAGCTGGTATTTCCTCTCGGTTGGTGGCCCAAAACCGAGGTCCGGCGGGCCGCTGCTGAGTTGGGCATTGAAGTGGCGGATAAACGGGACAGCCAGGAAATTTGCTTTGTTCCCGATGGTGACCGGGCCTTTCTCTTCGACGATGACCAGGCCACCCGGCCCGGTGATATTGTTGATGGCAACGGCGCAGTGTTGGGAACCCACAAGGGCCTCATCCATTACACCGTGGGCCAGCGAAAAGGGCTGGGCATTGCTGCCCCCGAGCCTTTGTATGTGCTCAGGCTGGATCTGAAAGCGAGCCGCCTTGTGGTTGGGAAACGGCATGAATTGGCTATCAATGGAGTGCTGGCTGATGGTTTTGTCGCCGCAGTCCCGGATTTTCCTGCTTCTGGACCGCTGCCAGGGAAACCAGTGACCGCTCGTTTGCGTCATAGGCATGATGGAGCCGCGGTGAGTTCCTGGCGATTGGGTCAGGATGGTTTGCTGCGGGTTGAGTTGGCTGAACCAGTGGACGCTGCGGCTCCCGGTCAGGGGCTGGTGCTTTACCAGGACGACCTTGTTCTGGGAGGCGGACGAATTTCCGGTTCTTTCCGTTGGGGAGATGAAAGCCTGTGAAAAAGTTTTGGCGCAAAGTTCTGATCGGTTCCGGGAGTCTGGTGTTGGTGCTGTTGGTTCTCATGGCGCTGGCAGCTCTTTTCCTACCGGTGGATCGCATTGGCACCAGGGTGGAAGTTGAACTTGAGAAAGCCACCGGTGCCCAGGTGACCATCAATGGGGCAGGTGTTCAATGGTGGCCCCGATTGGGTGTAACCCTCAAGGATATTACCATCGAAGGCAACGGGCCTGACCTGGCTCGGGCCAGCGGCTCGGCCAACGAGCTGGGTTCATATTCCCTCAGGCTGCATCGTTTTGTGATTCAACTGGTTCCTGCTCCTTTGCTGAAAAAAGAAATTCTCGTGGACGCAGTTAGTTTGCAAGGTCTGCAGATGAAGTTGGTCTTCAAAGATCAGCCCATTGAGCTTGAGGATGCAGACCTGGCTGTGACAAAACTTCAGATTTCCATGGAGGCGGTGCAAGAGGCTGGTCAGCAGTCAAACCAGTCCGGTAGCAAACTCCCCGTTGGGGAATCCATCCCTGAAGAATTGGTTTTGGCTTTTCAGGGCAGGGCGAAGTCACTTCTCGTGCAGGGGTTACCCTTGCAGGAGGTGAAGTTTAAGGGTGACCTTGACCATCGTATTGTCACTGTTGAAAGCTTGGTGGCGCAGCTCGATGGTGGCCAACTGTCAGGAACCCTGGAAGTAGATTTTGAACAAGATTCCCGTGGTTGGCTGGATTTTGATTTTCAAGCCCAGCAGGTTCCCTCAGGAGTTCTTTTGCAACCTTGGACCAAGGATCTGGCCGAAAAACTGGAAACCAACCTGGATGCCACCGTAAGGGGGAATTGTATCCTGGGTGAACAGGACGTTGTGAAACAGACATTGACCCTTACCGGTGATGTTTCCAGTGCAGAAGGCACACTCTGGGCAAGGGATTGGTTGGGAGATGTCGCTCCATATCTTGGGCAGCGACAGGATTTGGCTGATATCCATTTCCACAGCCTTAGTCACCACCTGCGAGTTGAACAAGGAAAATACATAGTTGAGGATCTTGTGATCAATGGCCAGGACACCCAGTGGCAGGGCCAGGGTTATGTGGGATTGGACGGGACCATCGATTTGGGGGTTCTGGTAAAATTGCCCTCAGGTTTCACCCCTGACTTGGGTCAGTGGTCTTTCATGGCCGATACATTGCGGGATGAAAATGGCCGGGTAAACTTGAATCTCCACCTAACTGGAATGGCAGCCAAGCCTAAGGTGGGATTAAAATTAGGGTCGTTGCAGGGTGCAAATAAAAGCAACTCGGGGGAGGCCTTGAAAAAAGGTTTGAGTGGTCTCCTTGACAAATGGAAGAGCAGATAGTACCGTGCCTTTCCGCTGATGTGCGGAATGGTTCTGACTAATCTAGGATCAGGCAGAATACCAATTGGAGGGCTAGTCCTAATTGGTAAGGCAGCGGTCTTGAAAACCGCCGGGTTCACGCCCATGGGGGTTCGAGTCCCCCGCCCTCCGCCAGAATTTCTGGAGAATCTGTGGAGAGGTGGCCGAGTGGCTGAAGGCGCACGCCTGCTAAGCGTGTGTGGGGAAACTCACCGAGGGTTCGAATCCCTCCCTCTCCGCCATAGTTGTTAAAAACTCAATAAGGTGCGCCCATAGCTCAACTGGATAGAGCGTCTGGCTACGGACCAGGAGGCTGGGGGTTCGAATCCTCCTGGGCGTACCACT
>JAUUYW010000445.1 GCA_030590265.1 Candidatus Krumholzibacteriia bacterium | reverse complement strand
GGTCACCTGTCCGCCTTGCAATTCTCCCATCAACTCAGGTGCCGGATCGGCTTTTTCCGCCAGGCAGTGGAAGGCCTCCGGAAAAGTACCGCCTTGCTTGCGCAGAAGTTTCAGCAGAAAGCTGACCATACCCGCGTTGACAACTTCGCTATTCTGGTTGATCAAAATGGTGACGACCTGGTCGGTGTCCGAGGGCAGATCCGCGCGCAGCCGGTCGCCAATGGCAATGCTGCAAGGGGCCTGCCCGCCAATTTTCTTCAGGATGGTGCCGTATGGTTTGCCCAATGGAGTAAACAAATCGCCAAAAACATCTTCGAAATATGGCAATACCCCGAAGCCGGACAACAGATTGCGGGCGCTGCGGGTTTCATCACCAGTGGTCACCACCAGGCGGAAATCCTTGCCCATTTCCGGCAAAAACTCCTCACAGCCGGGCAAAGCGCTTGCCCGGCCAGTCATGGGGTCGAAGGGGATGAGAGTGCCTGCCATGTCCCAAAGCAGCACACCGGTGCCGCTGCAGGGGTTTGTTGTCTTGTCGTTTGTTTTTGGCATGATGCTGGCTTTCACATAAGCTCAGGACAAATCCGGGTAGCATTTCTCAATTGCGTCCGGCATGGAAACAGAGTTTAATGTTAATAGATTAACCGGGTTCGCCGCCATCATGGGGCGACAAAGTCAATCGCAGTGGAATTATACCCGATTTTCTGGGATTCACAAACCGAGGGAGTGGAAAATGAAAAACAAACTTAATGGAAAGGCTGGTTTTCAGAGCTTGGTGGCTGTGGGTATGATGGTAATGGTGGCCATGATCTTCATGGTGCAACCGGTTATGGCCGACAGCCTGGAAGGGCTTCTGGAACAGGTCGGCCAAGATTATGCCATCAGCTACTCTTCACCATTCCTGTATGCCTTTGGGCCCAACCAGAACGCCGGAACTTATCAAACGGCAAAAATCCCCTGGGGTGGCATCACCTTTGGGTTTGGTGTTAAAGTCATGGCGACAAAGCTGAATGGCACTGACAAAACCTTCTCGAAAAATATCGAAAATGTGGATTTGGGAGACTATGATCCCGCCTTTGCCGGACAAACCGGAGATGTGGTCATGAGTGGTCCCACTATTTTTGGCGATACCAATACCAACGGGACTGTGACCGGCTACCTGCATGGGATCCCAGTCTTCCGACAGGAAACAATCCCCGGGTTGATTGAAACCGACTTTGTGCCTTTGGCTACTCCCGAAGCCTACATTGGCGGGATATTTGGCTTGAAGGCCACCTTCCGTTATTTCCCGGAATTGGACATGAGCGACTACGGCAAAACCAAGTATCTGGGTTATGGTTTGCAGTGGAGCCCCAATGGGCTCATCCCCACTTTCCCAGTGGATTTGATGGTGGGTTTTTTCACCCAGGAATTGAAGGTTGGAACCCTGCTGGAGACCAGCGCCGAAACGATCTTCATCGGTGCCAGCAAGGATTTCAGCCTCTTGCGCATTTATGGTGGTTTCGCCAAAGACAAATCAGATATGAAGGTCGCCTATGAGTACCTGGGTGACGGATCCAATGTTGCTTTCTCCGTTGACGGACGCCAGGAAAGCCATGCGACCATTGGTGTAGCCCTGAATTTCCTTCTGGGCGTGAATGCAGAAATGAACGTGGGCGATATGACCACTTACAGTGCTGGTCTGATGCTCGGTTTTTAGAAAATCGGAAAACGAAAGGATTGCGTTATGAAGACCAACAGAAAACTCTACTTACTGACAGCTCTGGCTCTGATGCTGGGAGCAAGCCTGTGGCTGACCGGTTGTGAAAGCGACTCGGTGGCTCCCCACGACCAGTTGCCGGCCTTGAATTCTGAAGATGTGGCTTACCAGGCTGCAGCCGTGGGTGCGGCCGCCAGTCGTGTTCTGCCTCAAATTGTTGATTTCACCAGGTCCGACAAAACAGAATACACCTACACCTTCCCACCAGATGGAAGTGATGTAATCGGGAGCGTTTATTTCGACTTCCGCAATGGTGGTCCCGAAGGTGCCAGCGCTGACTACGATGTTGCTACCTGGTGCCGGATGAACACCGCCACTGATGCTCCTCTGGTTTTTGTCGTCGGTGCCGGTGGAACTGTGGAATTGGATTTCAACATTTTCGCTGACATTGTTCAGGCTACGCACACAGCCACCTTGTTGACTGGCAGCGTGGGCACCTTCACCGGTGGCGACTATGTGGCGACTTTTGCTTTCGATGGTGTGGTTGTCACTGCGGGTGAAAACTATCCTTCAGGTGGAACCATGACTTTCGTCAGCGGCGGACATGTGCTTGTTGTTACCTTTGACGGTGACAATACTGCCACCATCTCCCTGGACGGCGAGGATACCTGGATCGTCAATCTGGAAGATGGAACCGTAACCGAAGTGAGCTAGCAGAGACACAACCGAAAAAACAAGGCGGAGTCCCTGAGGACTCCGCCTTTCTCCGCTTATTTCCGAACCAATGCAGACCCGGTTCCTTCCTATCCGGACCGGACCCAACCTTTCGGTTGTGAGTCGCAGGTCCAGTCTGGTGCCTGCGCCCGACACGACTTTGCGCTGCCTTGTATTTCAGGACAGACCGTCGGGACCCAAGCCAACTCTGTTCGGTGGTTCTCCGCTTCCGCTCCATCGTGCAAAATCCAAATCCATCCGGACCGCTCGTTCCTGGATGAATCTTAAACTCACCTTGTCCGCATTATTAAACCAACAAAGAAAAAACGCAAGAGAAGAATTTTTGGGGCAGGGTAAGAGGATCTGATCCGTTGTGTGATCCTTTTATTGTTCCGCAGTGATTGTAAGAGGCCTTGATCCTGCAATACTCAAGGAATGACTACCTTAATAAATCCAGCCAAAGACTGGCATCCGCCCCACTGTCCCCATAGAAAATGCAAGTACCACACCGGGTTATCTGATCAGTGGGAATATTCCGAAATAACTCC
>JAUUYW010000319.1 GCA_030590265.1 Candidatus Krumholzibacteriia bacterium | reverse complement strand
CACTCTCCCGGGGGCTATTCCATGGTTTCGGGCCTGGTGACCGAAATTGTGATGACCTTCATGTTCCTGATTATCATTCTGGGGGCCACTGACGCCCGGGCGCCCAAGGGTTTTGCGCCCATCGCCATCGGCCTTGGCCTGACCTTGATTCACCTGATCAGCATCCCCATCACCAATACTTCGGTGAACCCGGCTCGCAGCACCGGACCGGCAATTTTTGTGGGCGATTGGGCCCTTAGCCAACTTTGGCTTTTCTGGGTTGCACCCATCATTGGAGCGATCTTGGCCGGGGTTGTTTACAAATGGCTCGGGTCCGAAGAATAAGTCGACAGCCTTGTCCACTTTTGCTTGAAAATTAATTTTCGGCAGGTTATTGTTTTCCTATCTAGCAGGTGGGACTTCAACAACCTGCCGATTTTTTGTCTTAATCAGGGGAATCCCCCATGCGCGTGTTTTTAGTTCTCGCCGCCCTCACTTTCTTGGTGGTTCTCCCACCCCAGGCTTCATCCCAGTCCACCAGCGACCGCATCACCGTTCTGGAAGATTACCACGGGTACTTCCCCTGCATGGATTGCCATGAAGATCAGGAAAGCAATGCCACTCCACGCATTCTTGAAGAAGAGCATTTCGAACCCCTGGAATGGGAGGATGATGAGGGAGAAACCCACTTGGTGGCCTTCGGTGACTTTGTTTCCCTGGGCGACCTGCTGGGCCAGGCTGATCAGAACATCATGCGCAATCGCGACCTGGCCCGCATCGGCGCCCGGTTGCGCATTGAACAATACATGAATGACAATGGACTGGCCCCCGAGGATTCGGTGTGGACCCTGGTGCACGGCGGAGGCAACCTTTGGTGCCTCGACTGTCACAACACCGACAATTATGACAAACTGATCAAGCTCAACGGGGAACCCCTCTCCTTCAATGAAAGCCACCTGCTTTGTGGTGAATGTCACGGCCCGAAGTTGCGCGACTGGGATAAGGGCATCCACGGCAAAACCACCGGCTACTGGGATCTGGACCAGGACGAGGATGACCTTTCGGTCCGCAAGCTTTGTGTTGAGTGCCACATCCCCCACTCCCCTGCTTTTCCCGATATGCAACCCCTGGCCGGACCAGTGCTGAGATTGGATCCTATTGGACACAGTGAGGAGTCCCATTGAGCCGGAAAACGAAATTCAAGGACGGCAATGTCAGCCGTCGCGGTTTTATCAAGTTGTTGAGTGCCGTGACCGCCGGTGCCATCGCCATGCCCGACGAGGCCGAAGCCTTCAGCCTGGAAGAGTTTCTGCAAAAACACTTCAAAGAAATGTCCGACGACGACAAGAAGAAGGTGCTGGCCAGGCTGGAAAAAGACTACAACAAAAAGTATGATCGGGAAGATATTACCGTTGGTGTCGGTGAAGCCAAACCCGGTGTGAAATTCGGCTACGCCCTGAATCTTTCCAAATGCATTGGCTGCCGCAAATGCACCCACGCCTGTGTGGAGGAAAACAACCAGCACCGAGGCAAAGGCGACCGAGGCGACCAGGTGGAGTACATCCGAGTATTGGAAATGGAAAAAGGCTCCCTGGATGTTGAAAAAGCCGTTCACGACTACGACCACCAGGTGCCGGCCGAAGGCAAATATTACATGCCTGTGCAGTGTCATCATTGCGACGATGCGCCCTGCACCAAGGCCTGCCCCGTGGAGGCCACCTGGCAGGAAATAGACGGCATCGTCGTGGTTGATTACAACTGGTGCATTGGATGCCGTTACTGCGCAGCAGCCTGTCCCTACTGGGCCCGAAAGTTCAATTGGGTGGAACCTGAAATCCCTTCCAACGAGGTTAACCCCGACACTCACTATCTCGGTAACCGTCCCCGTTACAAAGGGGTTATGGAGAAATGCACCTTCTGTGTCAACCGTGTGCGCAAGGGATTGAATCCGGCCTGCCATGACATTTGCCCCACCGGTAGCCGCAAGTTTGGCAACCTGCTGGATCCCGAAAGCGTGGTCCGGCGCATCATCGACAACAAACGAATTTTCGTCCTGAAGGAAGACGTGGGAACCGATCCCAATTTCTTCTACTTCTTCGATTAAACGGAGCAGCCATGGCCACCTCGTTGGTTTCTTATCTAACTTTTGTTTTCAAGTCCGTTCGGGGTATGGTCACCGGCGGAACTCGATATTACTCCTGGCTGGGGTTCCTGTTGCTTCTGATGGCCTGTGGGGTTTTTGCCTATTACCGTCAGGCTGTGTATGGCCTTGGTGTCAGTGGCATGAGCGATCAGGTATCGTGGGGATTGTACATCGCCAATTTCACTTTTTTGGTGGGTGTGGCCGCCGCCGCAGTGATGATGGTGATTCCTGGGTATCTTTACCACAATCAAGAGCTCAAAGGCGGCGTTTTGTTGGGAGAAATGGTGGCCATCGGCGCCATCATCATGTGTTTGTTGTTTGTCATGGCTGACCTCGGCCGACCAGACCGCATGTGGCACATGATGCCTCCTTTCGGCAAGTTCAACTTTCCTGTCTCCATGCTGGCCTGGGATGTTCTGGTTTTGAATGGATATCTGTTGTTGAACCTGCACGTGCCCGGATATTTGCTGTACAAAAAATACCGTGGGGAGCAACCCGCAAAGTGGATGTACCTGCCCTTCGTTTACACCTCCATTGTCTGGGCCATCAGCATCCATACGGTCACGGCCTTCCTCTACACCGGTTTGGCGGGCCGCCCCTATTGGAACGTCGCAATTTTGGCTCCCCGCTTCATTGCCAGTGCTTTTTGCGCCGGCCCCGCTTTTATTATTTTGGTCCTGGAGATCGTCAGAAGTTATACAAAATACCCCATGGGTGACCGGGTTATCAGCTTTTTGCGCATGGTGGTTTTGATTTCGGGATTGATCAATATTTTCCTGCTGATCTCCGAGGTGTTCACCGAGTTCTATGCCGACAGTGCCCATGTGGCTAGCGCCCGCTACTTGTTCTTCGGTTTGCACGGGCACAATGTGCTGGTGCCCTGGATTTGGACCTCCATCAGCATGAATGTGCTGGCACTGCTGGCTCTGATCTCTCGCAAATTCGAACACCGCGGTGTGCTGGTGCGCAACATTCCTTTGGCCATGCTTATTGTGGCCATCTGGATTGAAAAGGGCATGGGTTTGGTTTTTCCCGGCTTTATCCCCACACCTTTGGGAGAAATTGTGGAATACATGCCATCGTTGAACGAAGTGATGGTCAGTTTGGGGATTTGGGGCACCGGATTGATGATCATGACCATGCTGATCAAACATGCTGTCGATATTGAAACGGGCGTTGTTAAACCGGGCAAAACCGATTGAGTGGAACTCAGGGTGATGCTGGCTTGTTATAGCCGGGTTGCCAAAATAAGATTGTTGGAGTGTTGTGCCGATGGTTGGCACCGCGAAAGGATTAATCATGTGGTATTCGCGCTTGTTTTTTGTTTCCCTGTTGCTGGCTCTGGTCACTTCACCAGCCTGGGCCGACAAATGCCACGAATGTCACAAGTCCAGGGACTTCAAAGTCACCAACAAAAAGCTTTACGACTACAACGTGGATTTCGAAGTCTCCGTGCATGGAATAGCCGAACTGGAATGCACGGATTGCCATGGCGGAGATGCCACCACCGACAACTTTGAGAGAGCCCATAAGGGTGTTCTCGATCCGGTGCGGTACGACAAGGTGCCCGAGACCTGTGGATCCTGCCATGAAGAGCAGCACGACGCCTTTGTCACGAGCGATCACTACAAATTGCTTGAGAAGGATGGCAGCGCTCCCAGCTGTGTGACCTGTCACGGATCCATGGACATGGATTTTATTTTTGCCAGTCGGGTCAAGAGCACTTGCCAGTTCTGCCACAATCATGAGTCGGAAACATATCCTGAAGTTCCCGGGCAGGCGGATTTCATCCTCAGCAAAATCAACATCATCAAAGGGTATAAGAGTTTTGTAGAGGCTCACGCCAAGGACAAGGATTTGGTTAAGGATTTGGCAGTAGCCTATGACCAGTTGACCGCTCGGTGGCACAGTTTCGACCTGGATGGTGTTGAGGCTGAAACAAGGGAATTGCTTGGGGAATATCGCCAGGCCAAGGCTCAGGCTATGAAGGATCGCAAGGACAAATAATTCCACCTGACCGGATATTCGCTCTAATCACTCATAAGGTTGGCCCCAAAACACAAAATGCGAAACCATTTCCAAATAACTAATTGCATTTGGATTTTCATTGTGATATAGTGCTTTCAGGATGGAGGGAGAAGACATTTTCTCCCGATTTGCAATCAAATTGTTTTCTGCCTGAGAGCATCAGGT
>JAUUYW010000501.1 GCA_030590265.1 Candidatus Krumholzibacteriia bacterium | reverse complement strand
GCGGCATCTTCACCGCAGGTTCCAACCTGGTGGGTGCGCCCAGCATGTTAATCGTTCAGGAAGCCTAAAAAAACAATGTGACCTATAGCTTCGCCCGTGTTGGTGTCCTGGTCTACGAAGGTTCCGCCTCTTACGCCTACTACCAGGGTGACAAGGTAGAGGTCGGTGGGCGTGGTGACGAGTACAATAACCTGACCGAGTTGATTCCTCACAATGCCGACGCCGTGAACCTGCTTGACTTCGGTCAGGACCTGCCCGAAGCCTCCAAGGTGCAAACCGTGATTCTGGCAGACGACAGCATGCACGACATCGATGGCAACGGCCGTCGTGGTGAAGACTGGGAAAGCGTCTGGGTTGAGACTTTCAGCGCCGTGGTGCTCGATACCCTCGGCTATGGCCAGTACATCATCTCAGACTCCGGTGCTCGTATCGACAGTCTGATCGTCGATCCCCTGGTCGAGCTGACCTACCTGCCTGTCCTGGGTGACATCATCAAGGTCACCAGTTACATGGAATACAGCTTCGGTAACTACGTCATCGTTCCGACCGCCGACGAGAGCATCATCGTCACCGGCCTGACGGCTGTTGACGATACCCCGGCCATGCAAAGTGCCGGCGGTTTCCGCTCCATCGCTCCGAACCCATTCAACCCTGCCACCACGATCAAGTTTGCGGTTAACCAAACTGACATCGTGCAGCTGAATGTGTACAACATCCGCGGAGAGAAAGTCCGGACTCTCGTCCAGGGCACTCTGCCGGTCAACGAGTACACTTTCGTCTTCGACGGCAAGGGCGACAATGGTCAGAGCCTGTCCAGTGGCCAGTACTTCGCTCGCCTGCGCATTGGCAAGGAAGTGGTCCAGGTCCGGAAGATGTCTTTGATCAAGTAATTCGCGTTTACCGGCGGGTTTCGGCCCGCCGGAACACGGAGAGCGCGAATGGACCCGGGAGGCTTAGGCTTCCCGGGTTTTTGTATATCAGCCCCTTTCAGAAGGGCTGATCCAGGGCCTCACAAATGAACCGCACCAGGGCTCCACCTGTTCGGCAATAGTCAGAAAATTCTTCCACAAAAGCTGAACTGGTCACCTGCTTCCGGGTCAGGGGTGCCAGGGCCGTAAAATCCTTCAATTTCAAGACATCGATCAGTTCGTGCTCGGCATCGTAACCCCGAGGTGGCCTTTTCAGGCTGTTGCCGGTGACCGTAAATTGCTTCTGAAAGTTGGCCCCACCAACAGCTTTTTTCCATCGATCGGGATCAGCAACTATTTTGTCCCTGATCAATTTCAAAGTCGGGTTGTCCGGGCGCCAAAGACCCACTCCGACAAAACAGCTCCCTGGCTCCAGGTGCAGATAAAATCCAGGTGTGTAAGCATCCTTACCAGCTTCATGACGAAAATGCAGGCCGGTGTGGGTTTTGTATGGACTTTTATTTTTGGAAAACCGCACATCCCGGTAAATGCGAAACAGAGAACCGCCGTGGCCTTTGGGATCGGCCCGAAAATGAGGACTGATATCATGCAAATGGGCACCAAAGTCCATGATAAAACCGAGAGCCGGTTCCTTGAGCTGGGTTTCGTAGCGAGGCTTGTTCTCCTTGAACCACTCGCGGTTGTTGTTGGCGGCCAGGTCTTTCATGAATTTGAAAAGGGATGGTTTGAAATATGGTTGATTATTCAAAGTGGCCAACAGAGTTCTCCTGGTTGTGGAATTTTTCTCAAAGACATCTTGATCAGGATATACAAACCCATCCCAAGAAGCTATCATTCGAGATCCAAACTGCTTCAATATTTTAATGGAGGATCCCATGCGCCGACTGTTTCCCGTCATCCCTTTGATTCTGCTGTTGCTGGTTGGCTGCAATCAGAAAGAACAAGAGCAACCGGCTCCCATTGGCCAGGCCGACGTTGCTGCCTCGGCAGTCAATGAGTTTGCGTTCCAAATGTATCAGCAGCTTTCCCAGGAAAACGGCAACCTTTTTTTCAGTCCCACCAGCATCTCCACCGCCCTGGCCATGACCTGGACCGGAACTGATGGCGCCACAGCTCAAGAAGCTGCCAAAGTGCTTCATCTGGGGCCCAACCGGGATCAGGTGTTGGCTGATTTTTCCCAATTGCTGGGTGGCCTCGCAGGCAGCGATACCACCTTCACCCTGAGTGTTGCCAATCGACTTTGGGGTCAGAAGGAGTTCGCTTTCAAAACCGACTATCTGTCCAAAATCAAGGGTCACTTTGATGGTGGTTTTGAAGCCTGCAATTTCAAATCTTCACCCGAACAAGAGCGCCAAAAAATCAACAAATGGGTGGCCGACCGCACGGCTGACAAAATCCAGGATCTGTTGGCCCCCGGCTCTCTCAATACCAATACCAGGCTGGTGCTCACCAATGCCGTCTACTTTC
>JAUUYW010000427.1 GCA_030590265.1 Candidatus Krumholzibacteriia bacterium | reverse complement strand
TGGGACGACACCGGAGTGTCTGGTTCCTGCGGGGAAACCCGGGGCCGGACAGAGCATTCAAAACAAAGCGCAGGGAAATCGCCGGGGTAAACGAGCCCCAGTTGACCGGCCGAAAGCTCGAAAGCGTCTCGGCAGAGGCAATCGTTCCAGGTCAAAAAAGAAACAAAACTAATTTCCTATTATTTTCTGTAAGATCTATTCCTCAATCCAAACTATCTCCCCAGAAGGTCGGATTCGCATTCCAGAATCCAACATGAAAATGACTTTTGGAGGAGGAAAAAAATGTCTACATTCACGCTACTGCAAAAAATTTCAATCACTGGCTTGCTGGTAATAGGTCTCACCTTGATCGCAATTTCCGCCTTGGCCGATGTTCTGGACGGCGATTTCGAAAATGGTGGTGGCGACTGGCAGGTCTTTGCTGATCCTGGTTTCAGCGCCACATTCCCTGCTGCCGGTGGCAACCCCGGCGGATACGCCCGTCTGTACGCCGATTTCCCAAATGTCGGCGGTAGCGTCTGCATCATGCAAACCTTTCTCTGCGGCGATCCTGACCAGGGCACCGAATGCACCATAGGATTCGACTACAACCTCACCCTCATTGACGCCGCTCCCGGCTCCGCTCGTATCATCGTAGTCATCGATGGTATTACCAGTATAGTGGTGGATCATGCCACTGCGGATTGGGAATTTGTCAGCTACGTTGTTCCCTGCGGTACGCACACCATCGAAATCTGTCTGGAAGTCGATCCCGAGCACAACATGTGGCAAGCCTGCATCGACAATGTGCGCGCCGAATGCACTGGTGGAGTTCCCACCGAGGCCCAGCATTGGGATGGGATCAAGAGTTTGTACCGGTAGGAATATTTGTAAAGTTGACAAAAATCACCAGGCCCGACCAATCTCCTTGGTCGGGCCTTTTTCAGCTATTCCCATCCTTATTCCCCAGCTCTGGAATATTTTCTTTTCTCCTAAATTGAGAACAGCCAGTTGTTTACTGGGATTTTATCATGAAAGTACGTTTTCTCTTGCCTAACATACAATTAACCCATTTATTAGTCGCGCCTAACTTTATTAGACCACACAAATCTCGACAACCAAAAATCAAGATTTCCTGGTTGTGGAAAATGCTTTTCTCACTGTTCCGACATCTCCTCACAGGAGACCAAGGAGTCAAAAAATGCAATTGTTCACGCATCAAAACGCCCCGTCGCTGTTTTGGAAAATAGCACTGTTGCCTGTTTTTATTGGCACAATTTTGACCCTTCCCGCCAACACCGCTCAGGCCCAGGATGCTCCCCGCACCGATTTGCCAGGCGGCATCATGGAGAAGCCCTACCTCATAGGTGAAACCGGGCGAGTTTCAGTGGGTGGATACATGGACATGGAATTTGAATGGAACGAAGGAGGCAAAAGCACCTTCGACCAGCATCGCTTCATCCCCTTCATCACCGGGCATGTATCTGACCGGGTGACGGTCTCGGCCGAAATTGAATTCGAGCACGGCGGACAGGTGGGCAGCGACAACAGTGAGGGTGAAATCAAACTTGAATATGCGGTGATGGACTTTGAAATGTCCTCTGCTTTTGCTTTTCGTGGTGGTGTGATCCTCAGTCCTCTCGGCTCGTTCAACCTGCTCCACGACAGCCCTCTGAATGACCTGACCGCCCGACCCGTTGTCAGTCGCCAACTCATTCCCTCCACCCTCAGTGAATCGGGAATGGGTTTCTTTGGGGACACCGCTTTGGGTGAAGAAGGCGCCCTCAGTTATCAGGCCTATTTTGTCAACGGATTCAATGAAGACATCATCACCAGCGATGGCCAATTGAGGATTCGCAACGGCCGAGGCAGCCAGAAAAAAGACAACAACCAGGACAAAGCCCTCACCGCCCGCCTGGGATACAGCCCCACTTTGGGCACCAACATCGGCCTCTCCGTTCACACTGGAAAATACGACAACACCGACGAGCACCGCCTTACGATTTCCGCTTTGGACGGCAAGGTTGTTTTTGGCCCATTGGAAATCCAGGGCGAGATGGCAGCAATCCAGGCCGACATGGATAAGAATATCAACCCAACCACGGCCGAAAAACAATTTGGCGGGTATGCCCAGGCCAACTACCACATCCTGCACGATACCCTCTTGAGAGGATCAGTGGTCACCTTGGTTGTGCGCGGCGATTGGGTTGACTATGACACCGACCTGGCTGGGGACGCCGAGGAAGGTTTCACCTTTGGAGCCAATTTCCGTCCCACCGAAGAAACGGTCTTCAAATTTGATTACAATCTGAGCCAGGCAACTCCGGTGTTGGGTGAAAAAGAAGATGCCAAAGGCCGCTTCTTCTTCTCCTTTGCCACCTACTTTTAGAATGAAAAGTATCATTCCAAAATGGATGGTATTCGCCGCGGTGGCCTCCCTGTTTTTGGGAGGCCTGGCCCTGGCGGATGATCTTACAGAAAGCCCGGATGGACCTGAACATGTCAAAATCTACCTGGATTTGGACAAGGCATTGGACAAGGTGTTTCCTGGGGCCGACAAAATCTGGTCCGAAGAATGGATACCCTCATCATCGGAAAAACAGAACCTGGAATTTGCTCTTGGCTGGCGTTTGAACCAGGAGACCTTTGTTTTCCACCGCGCAACTAAAAAAGGCAAGGACCTGGGTTATGCCATGGTTGACCAGCAGCGCGGTCGATTCAAACCCATCACTTTCATGGTGCAGGTATCCACCCACGGTAAGGTTGGACGGGTGGAAGTGATGGTCTATCGGGAGTCCCGGGGCGATGGCGTGCAACGGCAGCGTTTCCTGAAACAATTTCGTGGAAAGTCCACCCATGACCCTATCCGTATGAATCGGGACATCACCGTTCTCAGCGGCGCCACCATGTCCAGCCGGGCTCTGACTGCCGGTGTGAAAAAAGCTTTGATTCTGGTGCAAAGGCGGTATTTGAATGACTAAAGTTGTTCGCAGCCTCCGGAAAAAAATCTTCCGGTGGCACAAAACCATTGGCCTGATCATTGGTTTGCCCATGCTGGTGACAGTGGTGACGGGTGTCCTGCTTCAATACCCGCAACTGTTCGGGCCTGACCCCGAAATCACAACCGCCATGGCCATAGACCCACTGCAACCTAGTCACTGGCTGCGCGGAACAAATTTCGGATTGCACCACTCT
>JAUUYW010000556.1 GCA_030590265.1 Candidatus Krumholzibacteriia bacterium | reverse complement strand
GTGGTGGCCATGGGTTCCCTGCCTCTGGTTGTTGTCACAGCCGTTTTTGTCGGAGCCGTAACCGCGGTGCAGGCTGTTTATCAGATGCAATCCATGGTTCCGATGAAATTTCTCGGTGTGATGATCTCCAAAACGGTCTTTATCGAGCTGGGCCCGGTGCTGATGGCCCTGGTGGTTGGCAGCCGCTTGTGCGCCAACTACGCGGCCGAGCTGGGCACCATGAAAGTGACCGAACAGTTGGACGCCATGAGCATCATGGCCATCGACCCGGTGGCCTATTTGGCCTTGCCCCGGTTTTTGGCCGCTTTGCTGATGATTCCCGTGATCACCATCATTTGCGATGCGGTGGCCATTTTTGGTGCCTATGTGGTTTCGGTGATGACTCTGGATATTACCAGCAGTGTGTTCATCGAAGGATTGCGCATGTATTACCGGCACAGCGATTTGCTGGGTGGATTGTTCAAATCGCTGGTTTTTGGCGGCATCATCGGCATGAGTGGTATCTACTTTGGATTCAACACCCAGGGTGGGGCCGAAGGAGTGGGCAAAAGCACCATGACCGCGGTGGTGGGCAGTTGCCTCAGCGTTCTGGTGGCGGATTATTTGCTGGCCATTGTCATTTTCCAGATCATTCTGAAGAAATAAGGTACCATGGACATCAGCCTGAATTTCCCTGAAGCAAATGACTTGCGGGTGGCCGACCCCACAGTTCATCAGGGTATTGTCATTCAGGGTGTTTCCAAAAGTTTTGGCCCCAAAAAAGTACTGCAGCAATGCGATCTGTTGGTGAACAAGGGCGAAACCCTGGTGGTCATTGGTCGCAGTGGCGAAGGCAAATCGGTCTTGCTCAAACACATTGTGCGTTTGCTGGAACCGGATGAGGGAAAAATCTGGATCGAGGGGACTGAAATCACCGAGTTGAGCACGCGGAAGCTTATGAAACTGCGGCGGAAATTTGGATTTCTGTTTCAGGGTGCAGCGCTCTTCGACTCCATGACCATCTGCAAAAACATCGGTCTGGCCCTTGAAGAGCATACCGATTGGTCGCCTGAAAAAATCCGCGCACGGGCCTGCGAGTGTTTGGCCCTGGTCGGTTTGAAACAGGTGGAAGACAAGCTGCCCAGCGCCTTGAGCGGTGGCATGAAGAAGCGGGCCGGATTGGCTCGGGCCATCGTCATGAAACCGGAGTATATTCTTTACGACGAACCGACCACGGGCCTGGACCCCATCACCGGTGACTCCATCAATGACCTGATCATCAAAGGGAAACAGGAACTGGGTGTGACTAGTGTGGTGGTGACCCACGACCTGCCCAGCGCCTTCAAAATTGCCGACCGCATTGCCATGCTCAATGGTGGCAAAATCGTATTCACGGGCACCGTCGAAGAAGTGCAAAATACCGACCATCCCATGGTGCGTCAGTTTATCGAGGGAAATTCCCGAGGACCACTGGAGACTTTCTGATATGTCTTTGAGAAAAAAAATCAATGAAGTGCAGGTAGGCCTGTTAACCACCTTTGCCGTAGTCGTGCTGATTGTCGGCATGATGTGGTTCAAGAATGTGGATCTTTCGGACGAGCAGGTTCGGTACCAGGTGGATTTTGCCCGGGTGGAAGGTTTGCGGAAGGGTGACCGGGTCCAAATTCGTGGGATTCGTATGGGCGAAGTGGAGTCCCTGACCTTGCTTTCCACAGCGGTTCGGGTGCAGATCAAAATGTCCGGGAAAGCCGACTTGCGCCAGGATGCCATCGTGATTTTGGGAGAAAAGGGCC
>JAUUYW010000053.1 GCA_030590265.1 Candidatus Krumholzibacteriia bacterium | reverse complement strand
TTGCTTCCGTCTGGACAATCCCCACCCAGAATACTTCTTGTTTTCTGCAGAAAAGTTGACGAAAGAGTGGCAGGCAACCCGCTGTCATCGAAGAGCAAATGTCCTACCATGACGGCCTCGGCTCCGGCCTGCAAGCCATGGCGAAAAGGTACTTCGTCCTCAGGGGAAATTTGCACCATCGTTGTCTCAAGATGACTGTCGGTACCACTGCCACCATGCCCGGGCCAGTGTTTCAGACAACAAGACAAACCTGCGTTGCTCAATCCTTGCACCGCGGCCTCCACATGCCGGGAAACCAGATCCGAATGCGCTCCAAAGGCACGAGCCCCAATAACTGGATTTCGCGGTTCACTCATGACATCAGCACAGGGCCCCAGCACACGGTCCAGCCCGGCAGCTTTCAAACGTCGCCCGGTTTCTTCATGAACCCGTCGGGTCAGTTCAACATCATCCAAAACCCCGAGAGACCAGGCCACCGGTGGTCTGCCCACGGCAGCCGCCAGCTGGGAAACCGGACCACCTTCATGGTCAGCCATGATTTGCAACCCGGGAACCCATTGCTTCAAGGCGAAGCAAAGGTTTTTCAGTTGGGAGAAGCTTTCAACATTGCGGGAAAAAAGAATGACTCCTGCGGGAGACCATTGCTTCAACCAATTCCATTCCTCATCGGTGGGCCAAGGCCCAGCCAGCCCCACAATCAGCCGGGCGGCAAGATCGGCAGTGGCTGAATGGCTCCTGGCCATCACTGACTCTCAAGCCGCTGCAGAACACTGCCTGGATAATAATGCACCAGAATTTCGGCAGCGGAGTATCCTTGCCGGGCCATTTCCAGGGCTCCGGTCTGGCACAGGCCAATGCCATGGCCATATCCCCCACCTCGGGCGGATATCTGAGTCAAACGGCCATCCCTGCGCACCTTTTCCAGCTCGAAGCGAGCACTGCGCAGAATTGTCGGTTTTCCGGAAGCGGGCGCCATGACCCAGCGCACACGATCGCCTCGCACATGGTAGGTTCCTGCTGCGGTGGAAATCATCAGGTGGGCAATTCTTCCACTTGGGGTATAGGCCAAAATTTCCAAATCGTGAAGCTTGCCAGGGTGTTTTGGATCGGCCCCACTGCCGCTGGGGGAAAACATGGGTCGGGCCCAGGCTGGGCGTTCACCCTGAATCATGTGATCAACATAGGCGGGAAGTGTTTTCTGAAGAATTTCTTCCAGACGATCACCGGACCATGTTTCAACCCAGTGAAAATATTTGCTTTCCGAGCAGAAAGCCTTTTCCCCGGAACCTGGAGAATCCGGATGATCAACCAGATACGGGGACGCCTTGCGAGGCCAGACTTTTTCCACCCGGCTGCTGGTCCCACCACAGCAAGCACTGTAGTAGGCCTCCACCAAATGGCCGTTGCTTTTCAACACCAGGCTATGGGTCTCGGCAATGGCCTGGTTGCAAAGCTCATCTTCATGACGACTGCCTTTGTAAACCTGGTCCATGACACTGGCAAAGACATCGAAGCCAAGACTTTTTCGGCGCCCGAGGTGGCTCACGGTGTAGGTTCTGGCGGCCACCGCCTGAGCAGCCAAAGCGGCCAGTTCGTCCTTGCCGTGCCGACCAATTTCCCAGGGCACCACACCCTTGAGATACGATTCCATATCCACCTGGTTGACCAGAGTGAGCCCATCAGTTTTGGGAGAAGGTATAATCAGAAAATCGCCACGATAATCTTGGTCATCATTTGTAAGACGGTAATCAGGGTCCACAGGCTGCAGAACAACTGCGGCCTGCTTGCCTCGCTGCGAACCATGGGACCAGGCAACGCTCTCTCCCACACGAGAAAAGGCGACTTGCCCACCCTGCTGTCCCAAACGGTGCAATTCTTGGCGGCTATGGGCGTCCAGCACCAGACAAGGCCCATTGACGTCAACCAGCAGGCTGGCCCGACCTTCCACCAACCCCACATTCAGCAGAGTTGGCACCCGGAAATGGTCATCCTGAACGTGGGGCTCCTCTCCCGGGACCAAAGGAGCCAAACGTTTGGGAGCACAACCGGACCACAATCCAGCCAGTATCAAAAAAACCAACCAACCCCGGGCAAAGATCCGTCTCTGCATGGGTTCCCCCTCAATTTTAGTTCATGACCACCAGGCGCTGCATGGGACTGACCAGCAATCCCGACGGAGTTTCCATTTCCAAGCGGTACAAATATGTGCCGTTGGAAAGACCATCGCCATCATCATCCCGCCCGTTCCACTCGATGATACCCTCATTCCCTCCAGAATAGGAGAAAGGAATGTTGGCCACCACCCGACCAGATACGGCAAACACCCGAACCTTACCCTGGCCAGAAGAGGCTGAAGTCTGGTATACGAATCGAGTCCCGTCGCGCATGGGATTGGGATAATTCAGAACCTGACTGATGCTGGCATCGGTAGCATCCACATCATTGGCCTCCAGCACATAAGCTGTTTCATGGCCGTCGATCACCAGGATAGCCGATCGATTTTCATCCGTAAGAGAGGTGGCCACGGCAGTGAATGAAAGGCTGAGACTGTTGGATTTCCCAGCGCCAACAACGACATTGCTTATCTCCAGGTTTTCACCCTGAACGTCAAGGACCATGCCATCGTGCAACCAGGCTCCGCTGGTCATTTCGCATTGGAGTTCAACCGGTTCATCAAGAGTGAAAACAAACTGAACAGGGTCGATGACTTCACCACCGGCCATAAAAACGGCATCCTGGGCAATGTTCAACACCAGAGTGTAGTGAAAATCAGAATCCAGGGATGAAGCAGTATCAAAGACCTCCACACGGATCTGATGGTCAAAGGGACGCAGAGGAACATTCAAATTGTAAAAAACCTGCTGGTCATCGGTTTCACCATCGGGACGGGTTTCACTGACCACAATACTTTCGGTGAGATCAGCACCTGTGGAGTCCATGGCCCGCAAGCCAAATATCCCCGCCTCGTCACGTGCGTCGATGTTCATTTCCTGCATGTTTGCGGCATCACCACTCACCAGATCAATTTCCCCGGAAACCTCTTCATTTGAGTCACCCACCAACTCGGCGGTCACCTCTGGAGGCCCGGCGTCCAGCATCATCAAGGGGTCACCCAGCAATGAATACTGGGCAATCATTTCCCGATAAATCTGTCCCCAGGAGGGCCCTGTATATGCAGCCAAAATATCTGCTTCGCAGTACCACATCAATTCACCCAGCATCCAGCGACTGCGTATGTCGGTTGGATCCCCAGCAGACGGCACCTGAACCAGGTTGGGAGGAGATTGAATCCAACGATTGATAATATGGTCACCAAATACTTTGTTGTGCGTAATGTACTCGTATCCAGAGCTGGCATAAGATGCACAGGCTCCCCCACCGTTGCGAGTCATGAACTTTTCAGCCAAGGAAGATTCGTACGAACGAGTGGCTCTATCCACCGGGTCCTGGGCCCAATCGGCAATATGGCAACCCATGCCAAAGAAAACCCAAGGGCTGTTTGCATTGGTCAGGTAAGAGACATCCTTCCGGTAGGTCGTATATGCCTTGTCTTCCACCCACCGCTCCGAACATAGCAATGAACTGTTGGCATGGCCTTGGTAATGGGCCATCAATCCGCCCCGGCTCAAGGAGTGGAGAAGGTCATTCAGGGCCACGCCATTGGTTATTTCCGCCTGATACTCTTGAGATGGCCGTGGTTCGACACTCCCATTCTCAATCCAATACGGCTTCAGATAGTTATCCAGGAACAGGGTATCGGCCACCAGGGTTACCGGAGTTCCAGCATTCCACAACGGAGTCATAATATCCCGTTCGACATCAGCGAAAGCTCTCTCATATGGCTTCATACTGAACCCACCTTCTCCGCCGGCACCGTATCCACCTTCAGACCAATGGTCATCTGCAAACAGAATGGCACGTTTGCGCCAATCTTGCCCGGCTTGAACATTTTCAACCACTTTCACCTTGTTGATCATGATGTTCAGATCGGAAACCGAGTTGCAGGGGAAACGGCCCACGTACATTTGCCAGGGAGATTCAATGGATCCGGGAAAATCTTCGACCGGGTATGTCATGCCCGAATCAAAAGTGACGTACCATTTGTCAGAGGCCAGAACTTCGGGTTTGTACGGAGCTGTATCCTGGATGTGATAATGGGTGGGCACCCAATCCGTTGACCAGGCCCTTGCATCAGCCAAGACCCCCAGGCCAAGCACATTTTCGTTGGCATCGCCAACCAACATCAGGGCCCAGCTTCCCCAATGATTGATGGCATGGGTCGTGAATCGTTTCAAGGCCCAAGGGTCTTTCAACCCACCGGAATACCAATCGTAAAGATCCTGAACATCCACCACATGAACACTCAGATCACCACCAGAACGACTGATGCGATGGGAAACCCAGGGTTCAATGGCCTGGCGAAATTCAGAGTGTGTGATCACAATCAAATCAGGTTCAGATCCATTGAGATCCAAAGGGTTAACCTGGTTTTCAGCCTTTGATGAAGAATAGTAGTGAAATTCCCCCACTCCCTCGCCATCCATATCTCTCAGGGCCACAAATTCCCGTTGACCATCAGATTGCACCGGTTCGATGGAAATTTTCCAATTGCCACCATCCGCCTGGATGTTTGCTGCGCCCAGGGCAACAAAAACAGGATTGCGGGGATCGGTGATTTCCACCATGCCCAGATCATTGGTGGTGAACCCGGTGACCACCATGGGACGCGCACCGGCATCACTGCCCCCATGGAAGGTCAATGTATTGCCGATGGCGCGGTACAGTGCATCGTAACTGAGACGAGCCCAATTCAGATAGGAATTCAGGTAATATTCTGAAGCATTGCTCATGACAAGTTTCGAGGCGATTCCATCAAGAGCCGCAGCAGAAAAAACATTGTGGGTTTCAACGGGGAAATTGGTTCTGAGGTTCGTACCTTCCAGAGGCGTAATCAATTCATTATCGGTGACCAGTTCAAATAGAATATCCTGACCGTCTAAGGGATCATTATCCCAACCGACCAGCTGGATATCAATCTCCCCTTGATCACCGTTGGGATCCGGACTCCACAGGGGGTTAAAACCCAGCGAAACCGATAAAGACCGGCGATCGTTCAAATAAATCCGGTCATCGGTTATGGAAGGGTTGTGCTTGCGGTACGCAGCCCTCGGTTCATAGTGTTGAGTTCTTCTATATTTGGCAAGGGGTGTGGATGATGCCGCCGGCAATACTTGCTCGGCCATGCGAGCCCAGCTTTCACCCTGATCGGGTTCGGAAGCCGCCACCCAATAAAAGTTACCCTGGTTGTTCATCTCATAGTTGTCTCCACAACCATAAATGGCTTCTGGACCCTGTCCAACATCAACCGTGAAATTAGTATCGTCGCGCAAGCGCAAGCCGTAGAAGACAAAGAAGTCGTCACCATCGAAGTCATCACCATCACCATACATGTGGATGGGAGTTTCAATCTCCACATAAGGAGCTTCACCAGAGCCATCATCCAATCGCGGCAAATACCGGCGCTGGTAAAGACGGATCTGTCGTTCTTCCACCGGCCCTGCAGGTAAGTAGCCGAGATTGCGCAAACGGTCATAGGTTACACGGAAAAGGTTCGTTTGCTGGACTGAAAGTCGCCCTTCCACATCACCCAAGAGGGATCCATTTTTTTGACCCCGTTGAGTGTTCTTATCCACCTCGGGAGCTGATAGCCCGCGAAAACTGGCCTCGGTTGGCATATCGGCCAAGAGGTTGCCATTGAGAAAATTTCCGGCAAACTGCTTGTCGTGGCTGTTGGGGAATTTTGCCTTGTGCCCCAGAGGAACAGGATCGTTGCTTTGTTTGCCCGCTTCAAAGGCGACTTGCCAGCTGCCACCAGTCAAAGCCTGCGAAGCCACACGCCCATCATGCCTGATCAGGCTCAGGCGCCAGGCAACAATGCGATGACCGCGCCACCACTTTATTTCCCCCAGCTGCAGAGCGGGACCGCTGACAACCTTGCCGGGCCCTCCCAATTTAGCCCGGATAAAATTGGGGATAGGTGCATCCGCAGGTGGAGCTTCACCGGGCAGAAGTAAAAACTGGGACATGGAAACAAGATCGGAATTTTCACTTTGAATCATCTGGGGGACTGGCTGGACCATCAAGGGCCGATTGCCAGCGGATTCCCATTTTTCCTGGTTGGAAACAATTTTGGGCTGGGTGCCCGGAGGGACGACCAGCCAACCACCGGTGACCGGGATGCCAACTTCACCTGGTTCCCCTGATACGGGAAATCCCGGAATCACTGGCTTAAAAAGGACAACCGCTCCATCCTGCAATGAAATTTCCCGCCACTGAACTGATAAATCATCCAGGGTTAAGGTCACACCGCTGCGATCACTTTGCACCAATTTGATGCCTGAGGCCTTGGCCGTTCCAACAAAAATGGCGGTCCAAAGAAGACAAGCCACCAAGAGCTTGGTTTTGCAGGAATAGCCAGTTCGGGACAAGCCAGAAAAAAAGAAGAATTTGGTATCAAATGGCATTACAACAGGACCCATGGTGGACTCCATCTTCTTGGAATTTGGGAAGCTGATTCAGGGGTCGACAGCATGGTTTCTTTTCATTTGCAGTATATGAAAGAAGCCGGCAAGGGTCAATGGTCCTTCGAACCAAGACCCAGCCTGACCATAAGGATACAAACAAAACAAAAAAAAATTCCCTCCCGTTTCAATACGGGAGGGAATAATCAAACTTGGCTCTACCGGTAGAGGGCTTTCAGACCATCAAAGGTCGTGCTCTCGGTGGCAACAATAACACCTTCTCCGGTATTGAAACCGAAAATAGGATTGGCAAGGTCGCCGGAAGAGGGGTACAAAGCCTGCAGGCCATCGCCGCTACCAGGATCGGCATCCAGGAGAGCAAGGTTACCAGGAATACTGGGAGGAGTGGTGACAACCGAAAGGTTTACAAACGTGGTAGAAGCATCCATTAAGAGAACGCTCTTGGTACCAATCTGAACAGCGTTACCCACAACAGGAACGGGAACACCCCATCCAACAATGTGGTCACTGGGAACACCTGCAACATCAAGAGCGGAATCGGGGTTGGACCAGGTTGTTGAAAGCACATTGTGGGTTGGCAAAGTGAATCCAAATTCAACCCCACCAATGGAAACCATGGGACGACCCTCAGATTCATTGTAAGGGTTTGTCACGATCATGAAAACTTCAACAGTTTGGTAGGCACTGCTATCGATATAAACCGCACCCATATCAGCGTCAGCATACCAGCCCAGCTGATTGTGAGCACCTTGAGCAAAACCGGTGGAGGGTGCGATGAGCGAGAGGGCCGCCAGTGCAAAGACGGCAAAGAACAGTTTCTTCATGTTAATTTCCCCTTTCGTGGAAAATCCATTTTCAGCCCTGGGGTCCAGAGTAACAATTTGGCCACTGACCCCTTGGTTGTGTGTTCCTACAGGTGCGGGATCGAGCGATCATTCCTGGCCACAACTATGTCGTCGGAAAAGATACCCGCTAAAATCCTAGGCCACAAGCATTGTTTTCGTATCAATCAAAAAAAGATTAACCGAAAAAATGGTGGTTCAGATGTTGTCTCAGTATAAAAATACGTGCAAGCCATGTTCCTTACAAGCCCTTATCCTAAATTATTTCGTAAATAGTTAAATTTCAGCTTGTTGAATAGCTTTTGACCAATGAAAAAGCTATGAAGCCATGCATTTTGCGGAATTTTTTGCCTTGGTTACACAAAAGAAGCCCGGCTGAAATAGCCGGGCTTCTTGCAATAAAACTGCGAACAGCAAGTGCAAATGCACTCAATTACCGGTAAAGGCTCTTGACGCTGTCGAAGCTCATCTCTTCAGTAGCGACCACGGTGCAACCACCATTGATCTGGGCACTTGGACCATCAACGGTGCTCAGGCCACCAGCGATGAGCACACCATCAACCAGCAGGAACACGGGGTAAGCCGGGTCCATGGAGCTGGGAGTGGTTCCGTGGAGAGTAAATTCCACAGGAGCGCCTTCAGTGGACATGTACAGAACGGCGATAGCCGCAACAGTGGTGATCGGGGAAGTTACGGTAGGGGTACCGAATCCAACGATCATGTTGTCAGCTTGACCGACATTCAAGGCCTGGGGGTTGGTGAAAGTTGTGCTCAGAACCTGAGCATCGCCAACCAGGTCGTAACCAGCTTCGAAACCGTACAGTTCATCGAAGTCAGGGTTAGTCAGAACCAGGAACATGGTGTGGTTACTATAGGCATCAGCACCATCGACACAAGGCATGTCAGCTTCGGTGTCGAAGTAGAAGCCCATGGAGTTTGTGTCTTCATCAAGGATGGCGAAAGCCGATGTTGCCACAAGCATGGCCATCAGCAGAACTACCAACTTTTTCATTTTTTTCTCCTAGAAATTAAGCAGGACCTTAGATGTTATTTCGCTGTATCCAAAACTCCGAAGAGTTTGATTTGTGGTCCCGCCTCCTGCATCGGCAGGACCACCCTGAATCTGATCACCGGCGAAAAGCTTACGCTTCCCGAACTCTTTGGGTAAACCCATCGAGTGTGTTTAGTCAGCCAGCGTCAATCTTTAAGATTAACCGAATCTCTTGCCGGTTTAGGGGCAAGCAGCACCAATACCGAGAGCCATGCGGCCCACGTCGGCCAGGTTCATGACGCCATCGGCAAAGAAATCAGCCGCGAAATCGTAATCGCCGAAAAGGATACCCGAGAAGAGTCCTACATCGACCAGGTTTACAACGCCGTCACCACTGATGTCAGCACTGTTGAAAGCCAGAGCGAAAGGCGCGTCGCCACCGAACACAGCTTCACCATTGATCATGATTTCACAAGTACCAACATCGGAACCGCCAGCAGCCAGGGCTGTGGCCCAAGTGGTGAAACCATCGACATCGGTGTTTTGATCAGCGGCAGAACCGCCGATGCAAGGCACCATGCCGCTGTTGGTCGAAGCCAGCCACATATCTTCCGCGGGGAAGTTAGCGACAATATCACCAAAAGCATCTCTGACGATCATTTCAATGGTAGCATCCGCTGCGGCACCATCACCAACAACTTGAGCTGAATCGAAACCGTTACCTCCACCGTTAGGCAGATTAAACAGAGCCAGAGAAGCTCCACCAGCATTAGGCATGGTGGCAGTAGACTCTCCGGGGTCGGGGATCCCGGCAGTCGCGAAAGCCACGCTGCCGATAACCAGGGCACAAACAAAGAGACCCGTGATTTTCCTAAGAACCATTAGGTTACCTCCAAAAAAACAAGGTACGTACTAGCGAGGGTGGCTAACCCCAGCGTAAACAATGACAACTGCGTTGAGCCCTCCTTCCCACTCACATATCCATCACTTGACGACATAAGGTTACCATAACGGAGATACCAATGCAACCCTATATTTCTTAAGAACTGCGGAAATTTTAAAAAAAAACCGAATCACTTGGCCGAAACTGCAAAAAAAACACCCTCAAACCTATTTTTCAGGTCCAAGGGTATTTTTTATTGTGGTAGGCGAAGCAGGACTCGAACCTGCGACTTCCTGCGTGTAAAGCAGGCGCTCTAGCCAACTGAACTATTCGCCCACACTATTTCGAAAGGAACGCCAGATGAAAAAGGGAAGCAAAACGCAATATCCTCCAACTAAAAACAATGGTCCCAGGGAAAGCTTTCCGGCATCCAGGCTAACAAAGCCAACAACTATGAATGCCAAAGCCAACCAAAGTAGGGCTGTTTTCCGGATTAAATCCATAAGGCGTCAATTTCCTTCCTGATCATTCCTTTTTAAAAATCTGACACAACAATACGTCTGCAGAGTGATCCGGTCAACATTCATAACCAGAATCGGATCAACTTTTATTGCGTCTTCGTTCAGCCGCCTTGGACTTGCGGTAACGCTGAACAGCCTCCTCATGTTCCCGAGCAGTGCGAGAAAAAACATGACCACCCTCACCATCGGAAACAAAATACATGGCATCGCAGGTTGAATCGGGCACCGCGGCAGCCAACAGGGAGGCAAGACCAGGATTGCCAATGGGCCCGGGGGGCAACCCACGCAACCGGTAGGCATTATATGGCGAGTCCACCTCCAGATCCCTGTAAAACATCCTTTTGCCCCGCTTCTCCAAAATATATGCCACGGTAGGGTCGGCCTCAAGACGCCAATTTCTTCGCAATCGATTGCTGTAAACAGCAGAAATCAGGGGACGTTCGTCCTGGTGGCGGGCTTCAGCCTCAACAATGGAAGCCAGGGTCAGCAATTGATGTGGGGATTCAAAGACAGTGGCTTTGCCAAAGCAAAGGACCAGAGCTGAATCCAGGCGGGCCATTTGGGTATCAACCAGATGTTCTGCCGCCTTGACTGCCCCGGTGCCGGCGGAAAAAAGATAAGTATCGGGTGCCAGATATCCTTCACACCAGTGGAATTGACGGGAAACCTGCCGGGACGCCAAAGACATTATGGAATCCAGTTCAGTAACTTTCATTTCAGCCTTGGCATCGTCTCCATTCAGCAGTGCACCGCTGAGGGCCTTGGATCGCACCAGGGAATCGGCGGCAGCCAGGAATTCTCCCACCGAGAATTCCAGGGCCTGGGACATGATCCGGGCAACTTCCGGGGCATCCAACCCCTCGGCAATGGTCAAACGAACCTGGACCGTTTGGCCTGTGGTCAGATTTTTCAACAAATCCCGGGCGGATCCACCTCTTGGCAGCCGATACAACCCAGCTCGCAGCCCCCGATCCTGGCCTGTAGCCCGGGCCCCCAACAAAATGATAGAGCGATACCTGAGCAAACCACGACTCACCAAAGTATCGGCCGCGGCACTCAGGGTCATGCCCTGGGGAATATCCAACAGCACGGGCCCGGAATTTCCCTCGACTGAGGGGCCAGGGCCTGTCCATTGACGCCATCCCCACCAGCCCAGGAGCAAGGCCAGCACGAGAATCATCAGAAAACTGCCAAATATCCAACGTTTCACCGTGTTGACTCCCCAGAATCAAGGCTGTCCAGATAGGATTGGAGGATGATCTCGGCTGCCAGTGAATCCCGGTCTTCCTTGGATTTTTTGCTTTTGGTCTGCAACCAGCGGTCTGCCTCCTGGCTGCTGAAACGCTCATCCCAGAGACTCACAGGCAAAGAAAACTCTTCTTCGAGGCGACGGGCAAAACGACGGGTTTTTCCAGTGATTTCACCATCGGTGCCATCTGTTTTCAAGGGAAGACCAACCACCAGGGTGGTGACCCCGCGTTCTTCAATGATACCCAGCAGATGTTTGAAAATGGATCCATCGCGCCCTTCGACGTGGGTGCCGTGGGCAAAAGCCAATTTTTGGGCCAAATCGCCCACGGCCAGCCCAATGCGCCGCAACCCGTAGTCCAGGCCCAGAAAAACAGAAGGGGAATCAGTCGCAGTCATCGTCAGGATCAAGCTTTTTGAGCAGGATGATCATGAAGCGCCCGTCTTCGTGACGGCGGAACTCCACTGAATCGCAAAATTCGCGCATGATCAAAATACCCCTGCCCCGCTCCCTCATCAACTCATTGGAAGGTTGCCAGCCTTTGAAATCAAAACCGGGTCCCCGATCCAGAACCGTAACTTTGATATCCAGATCATTCACATCGAAGATCACTTCGATGGGAGTTTCTTCATCGAGTTTGTTGCCGTGTTCCATGGCATTGGTGCAGGCTTCAATGACCGACGTTCCCAGTTCTTCAAGGTGACGCTTGCAACATTCCAGGTCGCTGCCGATTTCCATGAGGACCGCATCGGGCACGCCAAGGTATTCCATCTGGCTTGGAAGTTTCAAAATAATTCTGGAACTCAATGCTACCCGCCCTGGCTCAGGAAAAGCTTTGCACGGCTTCGTCTTCATCCTGATAGGATTCAAACACCGTAAAAAGCTTGGAGACGATGAAGATGTTTTCAATACGTTCGGAAACCTTAAGCAGTTTCAACTCTCCCCCGCTTTTTCGCAGGGTGGTGTAACCGGAGATCAGAATTCCCAGTCCCGTGCTGTTGACCCACTTGACCTTATCCAGGTTTACGATGACGTTGCAGGTGCCTTCGTGAATCAGGGTCTTGAGAATCTCGTCGAAAGCCTCGGCGTCGGGTCCACCCATGAGTTTACCACTCATTTCCAGAATGGCCACACCGTCTCTTATTCTTTCTTTCAGTTTCACGAATCGCTCACTTGTTGGTTTGCATTGCCGGAAAATCAACTCAATCCAGAATAGCCGAAGCTCTGATCCGTGTCCAGACCCGCAAGCAGGAAGTTTCAGGTTTGTTTACGCAACCCGGTCAGGACATGGGCCATGTCCTTGGGCAGGTCCACTTCAAAAGTCATGGCCTCTTGAGTGCGGGGATGAACCAATTCCAAACGCCAGGCATGCAGCATTTGCCGTGCGGCACCCTTGACCATAGCCTGAGCTTTGACCCGGTCCATGGGGTGAACTCCCAAAACCCGACGGTCGTCCCCATAAATTGGGTCACCAACCACTGGATGATGAAAATGATGAAAATGAGCCCTGATCTGATGGGTTCGGCCCGTTTCAAGTTTTATGGAACAATACTGAACAAAACCAAAATCTTCCAGCACTTCATAATGGGTCACGGCAGTCCGGCCGTCATGTTCCACCACCGCCATGCGCACTCTTTGCCGGGGATGACGGCCAATATCACCTTTCAGAATGCCTTTGTCTTCATCCCATTGCCCCCAGCTGAAGGTTTTGTATTTGCGCCCCATTGTTCGATCACGAAGCTGCTCGGCCAGTTGGTTGTGGGCCAAGTCGTTCAGGGCAACGGCCATCAATCCGGTAGTGTCGCGGTCCAGGCGGTGAACGATTCCCGGGCGCAGGGGGTCACCACCGGCATCCAGACCTTGAAAATGAAACAAGAGGGCGTTGACAACCGTGCCGTCCGGATGCCCCATTGCCGGGTGAACCACCATTCCTGCAGCCTTGTTCAGAACCAGGATATCATCATCCTGGTAAACGATGTCCAAAGGAAGATCCTGGGCCACGGCCTGGAGGGTCTTGACCGGGCTGGGATCGTAGGTGATTTGCCAGCCGGCCTTCATCCTGAATCCCTTGGGACGCAGGCGTCCGTCAACCAGGATTCGGCCCTCGGAGAGATCGGATTGAATTTTTGTGCGGGAGATATCGGGACAGTGTTCCACCAGAAACGCATCCAGGCGCATGCCCACATCTGCTTCGTCCACCTTGAATGAGAAGGGAGGTTGGTTGGAATCACTCATTGTGGGCCTCGGGCCTTTCGATATGGACATCATCACAGGAAGAATCAGGCTGTCGCCGTCCTTCCAATAGGATGCACAGGAAAAGAATAGCACCGCCTATGCTCACACCAACGTCGGCTATATTAAAGGTGTAAAAACGATGACTGCCCAACCCCACATCAATGAAATCCACCACCAGGCCGTTGTAGAAAATCCGGTCGATGAGGTTTCCCAGGGCACCGCCCAGAATAGAGGCCATGGCCGCTTTTCGCAAACGCAGCTGCGGATTGGTGGTGCGGTAGAGATA
>JAUUYW010000146.1 GCA_030590265.1 Candidatus Krumholzibacteriia bacterium | reverse complement strand
TGCTTTCGTATTGACCGACCAGGTTGTCATTCGATTCCTGGCCTGCGATTTGAACACAGGTGGTTTGGTCGAAGTGGCCATCGACGATTTTGCCATTGAGACCTTCACGGAGCAGGGTTTATCAGGGATTGACGATACTCCTGTGGCCGTTCATCCCGTCATCCTGAGGCAAAACCATCCCAACCCGTTCAACCCGACGACGACCATAGTCTTTGCTCTGCCTCGAACAACCGATACGGAGCTTTCGGTTTACACCATCGACGGGCGAAGGGTTGTCACTTTGGTGAACGAATCATTGTCCGCGGGTGAACACCAGGTTTCCTGGGACGGCCGGGACGGCAGCGGACGCAAAGTTGCTTCTGGCGCTTACTTCTACCGTTTGAATACTGGTGAGAATCAACTGGTGAAACGCATGGTATTGGTGAAATGATAGTCAGTAGATAGTAGAGTTGTTTATCGGCCCCGGGCGTTGCTGCTCGGGGCCTTTTTGTAGAAAAAAACCAACCCTACCGCAAAAAAGCGACTCCAGCCGTCAGAATCAACAACAGCCCCATGGTCCGCATGATCCACTGAATATGTTTGTGGGAAATCCTGGATCGAAAAACATCCAACAATTTCAGAAGCAACCCAAACCACCCGACACTCCCCAGGGCCACTCCAAAAATAAAGACCGCAGGGGAGGCCGTTTCAGGATGAAAGCCCATCCCCACCGCAATGGTCAGAAACCCCAACCAATTCAAGGGAACCGAAATATTCCCTCCCACCAACGAAAATCCCAACCAAAATTCCTTGTAATAATTTTCCACAATGGATGCTTGTTCATCCCGGGAGGGAACCGAAGTTTTCCGGGTCAAAAAGAAGATTCCCAAGCCAACCAGAATAACTGCACCCACCACCTTGGCAATGCCTTCGGCAGCCGGCCAGCGCACCATGATTTGTTCGGCACCCACCAGGGCCAGCAAACACCAGGCAGCTTCGGCCACCGCCGCGCCTGCAGATAGCGACATCCCCGCCTTCACACGGCCAGCCAATCCTCGCTGAAAAACAAAAATAGAAACCGCACCGGCGATGGGCATGGAACCCACCCAACCCAGGGCGAAACCAGCTGCCAAATTGGTGATCATCGGTTTTTAAAGACTTCGCGGGCAGAGTCCAGATCTTCGGGAGTATCGATTTCCATGCAAAGAATATCACCCAGATCCACCGGCATGACTTTGTGTCCTGCCTGCATCAACTCTACAAAAGAAGCTTCGTAATACTCATTGATGTAACCATCGGTTTTCATGCGGCGGGTCAGAACTTCCACCAATGCCGTCACGAATTCACCTGAAAAAACTTCCAGGCCGACCGATTCACCAACCGCTTCGCTGACGGGCATCTCCTTGGTGAGATTGATCACTCGACCATCTTGGCCCAAAGAAACTTTCATCTCTTCCTGGCCCACGCTGCCGGTGGTGCGCAAACCCAGGCGGTTGGGGGCCTCGTCGGCCAGCAGCCGATCGATAACCGCCGGTTCAAAAAGAATGTCGCTGTCCAGCAGGAAAATGGGTTCACCTGGGGTGCAATCGGCCAGCATCAACGACCAGGCGTTGTTGGTGGTCTGATAATCCTCGTTGCGAATGAATCGGAATTCAAAATCAGGGAAAGTGGACTTCAGGGTGTTGCGAATCATGTCGCCACAAAACCCGTCCACCACGGTGAATTGACGGATACCCCGCTCACCCAGGATGCGCACCGCTCTTTCGAGGATGCTTTCTTTTCCCACCGGCAGCAGACATTTGGGGCAATTGTCAGTCAGAGGTCGCAGCCGGGTTGCCTGACCCGCCGCCAGCAGAATAGCCCTCAGGGGCTTTGTCTTCATTGGTAATGTCCTTCGCCTTTTCAACGCGCAACAACAATTCGGCGCGGTATTTCAGAGCCAAAACCAGCAGCCCCCACAAGGTGCCAAAAACCAGGGAAAACCACACGTACCATAACAACCGGTTGGTGACCCCGGCCACCATGATCAAAAAGAGATGCATGGATGGTCCCATAAAAATTGCCATGCGGGTGATGGGACGGCGCAGCTTGATCCATTTTTCCTTAAGGGAGCCATTGCACTCGACGGGCTTGCTGTGCACGGCCCCGGTGTACCACAATGAAACATAGAAGGTATAACAGGCGATCAGCATGCGCTGACCGGGGTGACTGCCTTCGGCTCTCCATCCAGCAGAAATTTCCCTCAGCTCGCGCACCTCTTCTTCAGGATCCGTGCGCTTGTTGTAAACCTTGTCCTGCCATTGGTTGCGGAAGCGGTCCACCATGGCGCACCACCAGGCAAAACTGAGTCCTGCCGGTATCCCGATACCCCAGATAAAACCCGGGCGCCCCGTCACCACCGAAAGGCCATGCAGAAGGCTGGCATAAACCACAATATGGGTGATGTAATCCACCATGCCGTCCAGGATGTAACCGATGACCGAACTGGTGCCGCGAACCCTGGCCAGCATTCCATCGGCACAGTCAAAGACATTGGTCCAAAACAGGAAGATGGCGCCTACAAAAACCCAGGTGGCTGTCCCCTGCCAGAAGCAGAAGCCGGAAACGAGCCCCAGCAGGAGGCTGATCAGAGTGATTTGGTTAGGAGTGATCGCAGTGGGTTGAAAAATCTTCACCAGTACAAAAGCAAAGGGACGGAACAGAATCAGGTCAATACCCTCTTCCAATTCCGTCGCTTTAAGCATGCTCCGGTACTGATTATAAAAACTTTTCACTGCTTCGATTGCTAAACCTCTCCACCGCAAGCGGATTGTTCATATTTTTCAGGCCAGGCATCTTTCACAGCATCCAGTAACTTGGCATTTTCTACGTCGGTGCCCAAGCTGATGCGGGCATAACCCAGGAAGCATTCTTCCTTGAAGAACTTGATGATCAAACCCTGACTGTCCAGGGCTTCTTTTAAAGTGGGCACAACCCAATCGGGGAACTTCACTAAAATGAAATTGGCCTCGGATTCGAAAGCCTGGCAACCCAGACCTCGGAATACCTTGGACATTTCCTGACGGTCGGCGGCCATGCGCGCGGCGATGTCCGCGTAATACTCGGGACTGTCCAGTGCGGCCAGGGCCAGACGCTCGCTGATGCGATTGTAACCCGAATTGCGGGCGCAGAATTTCTGGAATCCACCAAGACCTTCACCAATGACACCATACCCCATGCGCACACCGGCCATGGCGTACAGCTTGCTGAAAGTGCGCAGGAAAATCAGGTTGGGATACTGGTCGGTCAGTCCGCCAAAGTCATCTTCCTCATGGGGGTTATGACCAAAATATGCCTGGTCCAACATCACCGGGGTATCCCGGTATGCTTCCAGAATCCGCAACAAGTCTTGGCGAGAGAGCACGTTGCCGGTAGGATTGTTCGGCGAAGCGATCAAAACGATGCCCGGGTTGTGCTCTTCTTTCATGTTGATCAGAGCCTCAACATCGAATTCGTAGCTCTCGGGAGTTTCCACCAAGGGGAACTGGACCGTGATGCCTCCGACCTCATCGGCGATAGCAGTGTAGTACCACCAGCTGGCCGAAGGGATCAGGATGGTGCGACCTTTCTTGAGGAAATAGTGCACCGCTCCCTTGAGGATGTCTTCGCAGCCATAGCCGAGAATTATTCGTTTTTCCTCAACATTGTGCAGTTCGGACAAGCGCACCGAAAGATCGCTGTAATTACCCTGCTGGAAAGCACGGGTGTAGTTGAACAGAAGTTCCTTGTCGGCGTCGCGCAAAACCTGCAGGCAGGCGGGAGCCGGACCATATCGGTTTTCATTCCGGTCAAAGAGTATAGGTTCCTGATGGCTCACGGTTTACTCCACAAGGCTGGCCTTTTGGCAAAGGCGTCAATCAAAAGTTAAGGAATCAAGTCAATCTGATTCGCAAAATGGCTACAGAGCGGTCCAAAAATAACCGATCTGACTCAAAAACTCCAAAACAAACGCACAGTTCCCGTAATTTAATAGATTTGAAGATAATTAGTAATTCAGGATCGTTCTGGCCCTCCACGCTGGTTTTGTTTAATATCCGGCAATACAATCTGTTTGTTTCATCAATCTGGAGGATGCTTCATGTCCAGCAAACCCAGCCAGAAGTTGGATGTTTTTGACAATCCCAACCCCGAACGGGATTACGAAATCGAGTTCGACTGTCCCGAGTTTACCTGTCTTTGCCCCCTGACCGGCCAACCGGATTTTGCCCATTTTAGGATCTCCTATGTTCCAAATGAGAAATGCGTGGAGCTCAAAAGTCTCAAGATTTACCTGTGGTCATACCGCAACGAAGGTGCTTTCCACGAGAAAGTAACCAATCAAATTCTCGATGACCTGGTGGCCGCGGTCCAACCGCGCATGATGGAAGTCAAAGGCGAATGGTTTGTTCGTGGCGGCATCACCACCTGGGTTACGGTCAGTCATGTGGATGAAAACTGGGGAACCCAGGATTGATCTTTCAGCTCATCACAACCGGAATCTGACGGCCGCAACCAGGACAGCGGCCGTCTTTTTTGAGGTTCACCCTGGCCTGGAATCCCGCCCGTTGAATGACGACCTCTCCACAATGGAGGCAACTGGTATCACGGCCATCCTCACCACCAATGTTGCCCAGGTAAACCCAGGGCAATTTTTTTTGCGCCTGCTTCAGGGCCCGCACCATGGTTGCTCGTGGAGTTGGCGGAGCATCCATTTTCCAGGCGGGATGATAGGCAGAAAAATGCAGGGGAATTTCCGGGTCCAGGTCGACCACGAAATCAACCAGCTGATCGATCTGTTCCGTCGAATCATTGTGGCCGGGAATTAACAAATTGGTCAACTCCACATGAACGCCCGCCTGATGGAACTGGCGAACCGCGGCCAACACCGGTTCCAAACCAGCTTTGCATATTTTTCGGTAGAACTGATCGTCCATGGATTTCAAATCAATGTTGGCAGCATCGATCCAGGGCAAAATTTCGGCCAGAGGTTCCGGGTTGAGAAAACCGTTGGTCACCAAAACATTTTTCAAACCGGCCGCCCGTGCCTCCTGTGCCGTATCGCGCACAAACTCGTACCACACCAAAGGCTCGCTGTAAGTGAAGGCGATACCCAGGGAGTTTTCCGCCAGGGCAGCCTCCACCACCTGTTGAGGCGTGGCTGGGCTGGTGGCCTGCCCTGCTCCCTGACTGATGCTGTGGTTCTGACAGAATTTGCAGTGCAGATTGCAGCCGGGAGCCGCCACCGAAAGAATTGGCTGGCCGGGATGAAAATGGTAAAGGGGCTTTTTTTCAATGGGATCCACACCGGAAGATACCAACTCTCCGTAATGAAGGGCCTGCATGATTCCATTGCAATTGGACCGGGTGCCGCAGGGGCCGTCCTGTCCGGGCTTTAAGGTGCAGGCGATTGGGCACAGTTCGCAGAAAACTTTGTGATTGGGAAGAGAGCTCCACCAGGCTGCTTCAATCATGATTGCCGCCTCCACTCAGATTTTTCCGGACCAGGGCCGCGTTGCGTCGCATCCCTTCCGGGTGACAACGCCAGAGGGGCGTCTTGCGAAAATGCCGGCGAAAATCCTCGTCTGGAATGTTTTCCAGGTCCTGCAGGGAAAATTCATTGTGACCTGGCAAAGCCATGTAGGAAGCATTGACCGGCAATTCTTCCTGACTGTGCTGCTCGGCCCGATTGTTCCAGGGACAAACAGCCTGACAAATGTCACAGCCAAAAAGCAATCCTCCCTGCAAATGGGCCGACTCCGGTGGAGCTCCCCCCTGCCACTCGATGGACCAGGTTGAAAGACAAAGGTTGGCATCCATACCTCGACTCAAATCCAGGGCGTTGGTAGGGCAGGCATCAATACAACGAGTGCAGGATCCGCACATATTGACCGGGGCCATTTCCGGGGGACGACGCCGTCGGGCCGTTGTCGTGTACAGAGCATCGGCAGCGGGAGTTCCCGCGTTGGGCAAATCTTCGATGATGAGATTGGTCAGGGCCACCCCGAGGAACATTCCTGACCCAAGTTTTTCGTGAATCAGACATTGGTTGTGCCCCAGAAAACCAAGCCCGGCCAACCAGGCGTATTCCCGCTCCAGATATGGTCCGGTGTCCGTAGAGGCAAAGGCTTCCAGGCCCGCAATCTTACCCTGCAAATCTCGAACAACCTGCTTCATGGATTTCAACAGGACATGATGGTAATCACTCCCGCGTGCGTATCGACTCACCCGTTCAATCCAGGGACTTTCCAGGGGTGCCGCTGCACCCGATGATGGCGCCTGGTCATGGCGGGGCCAACCAGCGGTATAACGCTGGGCCATCACCAGAATGGACCGTGCCCAGGGATTGCGCAAAGTTGGATCCACCCGGTTTTGAGGCTCTCTAACCAGGTACTCCAACCCACCGTGACGACCACTTTTTATCCATTGCTCCCATTGCCGACGGTGGGGCAACTGGCAAGGCAAAGAGACTGCTCCCACCACTTCAATGCCCACGAGAGGACAAATCTCCCCCAGCCAGTTTTTCAACTGATCGGCCGATGCCTGGACCGAAGGGATGTCATCCCGCTTTTTCATCGGTCGCACAAACTTTTCAAGGTGTTGTGGTATTGATCGAGAAGTCGGGACATCAGATCGGCCACTGTTGGGACATCGTCAATTAGCCCGGCAACTTGCCCGATTTCCAATTCCCCTTTAACCAAATCTCCGTCAAGCATGCCAGCCCTTGCTCGGCCGGTTCCCAGCAGTTCAGCCAGTTCCTGGCGGCCTGCACCATCAGCTTCCAGGGCGATCACCTGGTCCCTGAATTCATTTTTCAGCAGACGCACCGGCACATGGGCCTTCATCACCAATTGGGTGTCTCCGGCTCCCGCCTCCACCACTGCTTCTTTGAATTTTTGGTGGCCACTGCCTTCAACGGTGATAGCAAAACGGGAACCGATTTGCACGGCTTCGGCACCCAGAGCCATTGCCGCAGCTATCTGTTCACCAGTGGCGATGCCTCCGGCTGCGATGACAGGGATATTCACTGACCGAACACATTCCGGCACCAGAACCATGGTGGTGATTTCATCCCGTCCGTTGTGGCCGCCGGCTTCAAAGCCCTCCACAACCACCGCGTCACAACCAGCGTCTTCACACTTGATGGCCAAATCCCTGCTGGCTGCTACATGGACTACCACGCAGCCGGCTCTCTTCAAGGGGCCGATGGCACGTTTGGGAGAACCTGCGGAAGTGAAGAAAATCTTCACTCCCTCGGCCAGGGCCACTTCCAGGCATTCGCGGCTGTTGGCATATAAAAGAGGCAGGTTCACCCCGATGGGCTTGGCTGTCAGACCCCGGGCTTTGCGGATTTGTTCGCCAAGAAGTTCGGGGCGCATGCTTCCGGCGCCGATCAGACCCAATCCGCCCGCATTGGAAACCGCCGCAGCAAGTTTGGCACCGCTGTTGTAAACCATTCCGCCCTGGATGATGGGGTGTTCGATGCCAAGCAAAGAACAGAGGCGGTTGGTTTTTGGGGGTTGGGTCATTTTATTCTCCAGGGGGTAGGGGAAGTCGTCACAGCCCAAGGTCATCAGCTACTGGCACCAAGGCTTCCAACACATAACCAATGACTGCATCCCGCTCCAAACCTAATTCCTTCGACCCTTCATCAATATCTTCCCGGCTCACCTTGGCGGCAAAATCCTTTTTCTTCAATTTTTTCCGCACCGATTTCACCTTTACCTGGGCGATTTTTTTGTCCGGTTGGACCATAGCACAAGCCATGCAAAATCCACAAAGTTCATCCACCGCAAACAGCCAGCGAGCGCAGTCGTTTTCCCGGGGAACTCCCGTGTAAGAAGCATGGGACAAGATGGTGCGAACAAACTCCTCATCGTAGCCGCGCTGCCGCAATATTTCCGCACCCTTCAAAGGATGATCCGGCGCTTCGGGATACATTTCATAGTCGAAATCGTGGAGCAGGCCCACGGCCCCCCAATATTCAGGGTCGCCACCGGTGCGCACCGCCGCTGCCCTCATGGCCGCTTCCACGGCATACCCATGACGGCGCAGGCCATCGGT
>JAUUYW010000523.1 GCA_030590265.1 Candidatus Krumholzibacteriia bacterium | reverse complement strand
GATGGCGACCAGCGTTTTTCCTTCACCCGTGGCCATTTCCGCGATCTGTCCATTGTGCAGGACGATGCCACCGATGAGCTGAACATCGTAGGGAATCATTTCCCAAACCTGGTCTTGTCCCCAGACAACCCAACTGACTTTGCGCTCAGTCAAACGCCGGCAGGCTTCCCAGACTACGCCAAAGGCCTCGGGCAACAGGTCGTCCAGGCTCTCGCCATCACTGTGGCGTTGAATGAATTCCTGCCTTTTGGCCCGCAATTCTTCATCCGAAATGGATTCGTATTGCCCGCGCACTTCCTTGATCTGCTCCATCAATGGTTGCAGCTTGACCATGTCACGGTTTTTTTTGCCAAAAATCTTTTCAATGAAGCCCAGAAGCCCGTTGGCCATGGGGATTTCTCCTCGGTTTGATGACGAAACTCTTTAGTGTGTCAGACGACTTTCGCGGATGATCCAATCGTAAACCATACGATCAATCAAGACTTTTTCCACATAATTCCGGGTTTCAGGATAACCGATCCAAGCCAGATAGATATCCTGCCGGGTGGTATCCCCCAGCTGTTTTTGCCATCTGGCTGCCGCCCCTGGTCCGGCATTGTAAGCAGCCAGGGTTTTGTAGGGATTTCCCTTGAAGCGACGACGATTTTCCTTCAACAGGGCATCGCCTTTGGCGATGGAAATTCCCGCGCTGCTCCAGTTGTGAACACCTGGTTGGGCCCCTCTGTCAGGAAAATGAAAGGGCATAATCTGCAACCAACCCAAAGCCCCCGCCTTCGATCGTACGGATGGCTCAAAAAGGGACTCATTGCGGGCCACCGCCAAAATAAGGGCTGGATCGTTGTCCGCCATGGCCAAAGCCTGGTGGATGGCGCCGGACCTGGGAAGAGGGTAAAGAAAACAGAGCTTTTCCTGTTTTGTCAAACCCGTTTGCTTCATGGGAGTGGCTACGCCAACAATACCTCTCAAATCGTCCGCAAGCAAAGCAAGACCCAACATGGCATGCATAGCAGCCGGATCCTTTAGTTTCTTTTTGGCCAAACCGGACATGGGACTCAAGTTGGTCAAGGCCCGCCCCTGGCTTCTGTTGTGGATATCTTTGTCCAGCACCCAGCGCAAGAGGGTTTCCTGATCCAGGCGATCAGACAGCATCAGGCCCACAGCTTGAACGACCAAATCAGTTTGGGCCATACCTTCAGGAGACTGGCCACAGCTTTCCAGCAGGGATCGATAAGTGGAATCAACGGCCTTGCCATTGTTTGAAGGAATCTGCGCCAATCCCCACCGGGCCCACAAATTCCACAGTGGTGTTGCCGAAGCCGCCAAAAACTCTGCCTGCCCCAGTGAGTCAATGGGTGCAATAGACAGGGCCTCTCCCGTTTCAACAATCCAGCCGGCTTCAATTTTCAAGCCGGTCTCGCTTGAGCGATCTTCCTCGTGCAAACCAATTTCAACACGCCAATGGTGAGTTTCAAGAAGGAAGGCTTCCTTTTCCGCTTCGAGCAAATTGCCTGCGGCCAGGTCAAAAATTCTTCGGGCACTGATAGTATCAACTCTTGCCAAAGCTAAAACCAGGGCCTGTTCGGCCCACTGACGCACACGACGACGCTGACCAGCCGTGCCTGATTTTTGCGAGGCAAGGTTCAGACTCAGTTCCAGGTTTTCCAGGCCGGAGTCCCAGCGACCATTCAGCAAATGCACTTCCGAGGCCCGGCGAAGGACATCCATGCGCCAGCCGGCTTTCAAATCTCCACGTAGTCCCAGAGCTTCATAAAAGGGTGCTTCACCTCGATGGGCTGCTCTTTGACCAGAAACCCACCAGCCTTGAAGGGTGAAATCTCCGGGTGGCTCAGGGTAGCGGGCGAGATGTCTGTTGAGTTCCTGTTTCTTGAGAAGCTTGGCTCCGAGGCCTGCTTTGACATCCGAAGAAAAGGCAGCCTCTTCAATGTCTTTTCCCACCAACCAACTTTTTCGCAGACCAGCCAACTGGGTGGCCTCATGCCGTGTGTTCAGACTGTGGGGAAAAGCGGGATAACCATTCAATCGGCGGTGAGCTGTCCATATGGCCCAGGCATTTCCGGTGTCGTATGATCCCAGGCTCAGAATCGAATCAAAGAAAAGACTTTCGTCTGGAGATCTCATCTTAATAATCCGGGAAATTAATCGAACTCG
>JAUUYW010000075.1 GCA_030590265.1 Candidatus Krumholzibacteriia bacterium | reverse complement strand
GCGAAGAAAACATCTTCAACACCGAAGTCAGCAGGTTCCAGACTGGCATAGTCAATGGCCGGTTCTGCAGGAATTTCCGGTTCGGCCACTACTGGCTCTTCGATAATTTCCTCCACCGCGGGAGCAGCTTCCTGTTCGGTGGCATCGGTCTCCACCTCGGCGTTCTTGCTGCAACCGACAAAAAGCATACCGATGGCCAGAATGGCCACCAAAGTGATCAACGTGCTGCGGTTAATCCTACTGAAGTTCATGCCGAAATACTCCTTGTAGAGTGGTTCTATCCGCGGTCCTAGTTGGACCAGGCGGGTGTGGTGTCCGGGTCGGGCCCGAACGTAAGTTGCCGAAAACTACTCTCGACAACATCGAAAACGAAAAGTTTGAAAACTCCTGAACGATCCGACGCAAAGACAATGTGCCGTCCGTCGGGAGCCCAGCTGGGATCTTCGCAATTGCCCCAGCCGGCACCGGTCAGAACCCTGCGATTCTCACCTGTGGCAGTCATCAAAACGATCTGCATAGTATTGTCCTCCCGGGTGGCATAAACAATGTTTTTGCCGTCGGGAGACCAGTCCGCAGAATCATTGTAGCGCCCTTCGAAGGTGCGGCGCCTGCGTCCAGTGCCTTCATCATCGATGATATATAACTGAGGAGTGCCTGTTCTGTCACTGGTAAAAACCAATTCCCGGCCATTTGGGGCCCAACTGGGGCTGATTTCTATGCTTTTTGACACTGTCAGCCGTTTGATGATGCGTCCTTCGGGCGAAATTCGGTAAATTTCCGGATTTCCTCCCCTGGACAGGGCCAACAATAACTCCTGACCATCAGGATGCCAGTCGACCCCGAAATTCAGTCCATCAAGCTCGATAATTGGCCGAACGCTGCCTGTATGGGTGTTCAGGCTGAACAACCCCTGGGTGCCTTGCCGGTAACTGGTGAAAGCAATTTCAGAACCATCGGGAGACCAGCTGGGGCAAATATTGAGGGTTCGATTGGCCGTGAGTTTCATTTCTTCGGCCCCATCATAATCCACCGCATAAAGGTCGGTTCGGGCGTTGTTACCCCGGCAGAAGGCTATGCGTGTCATGGTAATGGGTGGTGCCTGGGAAATGTAGGCAATAACCTGGGCTGAAAAATGGTGTGCGGTGGTGCGCAGCTGGGTCGGCAAAGGGCGATAACGTTTGCTGAAAAGAAGCTGCCGGGAAGGATAGAGCATGAAATTGAGATTGATCGTTGTGGGGACATCCTCCCCAGTCTGTTCAGCATCCCGCAAAGGTCCTTCCACTGTGCCTTCGATGGTGAACTGAAATTCGAGAGTATCGCTTTGATCTTCACTCAAACCCGTTCGAATCAAGCCACTGAAAACCAGATCATTGTTGATGACCGCTTCCAGAATATCAGCGGTTTCCACCGAAGCGTTGCCACCGGAAAGCACATCCAGCATGTTGACCAGAATATCGGTTTTCGCAAAAGCCGTTTTGGTGATGGTGGAGCCAACTTCGATTTTGTCTTTGGCTGCCATGGCTTGATCCACAACAGAAACCATCAAACAAAAAGTAAGGCAAATCACCAAAGGGAATTTCAGGATTTCTTTCGGAGTTAGTCTCATCGATCACCCGATTCCAGGTTGAAAGTCATTGTTACGCCCAGGCTGTTGGCGCCAAAATCGGCAGGCAGTTGGGGCAAACGGGTCGATTGAACGGCACGCAAGGCTTCGCGGTCGTAAACCCCAATACCACTGCTGCGAACCAGAGTCACCTGAACCACTGAGCCACTGTTTTGAATTGTAAAATGCACTACGCAGGCAATGCCGGAATCGTCGCTGAATCCCATTTGCCGAGGGTTCCAATTGCGAGCCACCTGGCCTTCCATAATGGAAAGGTACCAGGCAAAAGGAAAATCGGCATCGGTGCCGGCAATAGAGGCTCCGGTGGCCAGGGGAATGGCCGGGGCAGGTTCCGTATCTTCATCCGCTTCTGCTTGATCACCCGGAGTTTCGGGCACAATTTCCAGCGGTTTTTCTTCCCTGATTTCTTCCTTGGGAGGATCTTTTTTAGTTTCCGGTTTGGGCTCGGGAATTTCCTTGGGCGGCAATTCATCCGGCTTTTTGGGCTGTGGTTTAGGCGGCTCCACTATTTTGATATCTTCGATGGGTATTTCTTCACGGACTTGAACCCGTGGCAACTCCACCAGGCGCACTCCAATGGTTTTTGGCGTCTCATAGACCTTCTGCTGAACCGCGTTGCCGAACATCAACACCAACCCGAGGGTCAGGCCGTGAATGATTATGGAGATGGGCAACCCGCGGGTCATCTCAGTCTCCGTCCACCGGCAGGTCGGCCACCAAACTGAGATTCAAAAATCCCTCTTTTTCCACGGCCGCCATGACCTTCAGGACAAACCCATAAGGAACCTCTTCATCGCAGCGCAAATAAACAGGGATGCTTTCCTTTTGGTCAGCATATTCAGCCAACAGGCCAGGCAAAGCTTTCAGGGAAGCAGTGTTCTCCTTGAAGAACACCTGCCGGTTTTGGGTGATGGAAATCACCGGGCCTTCCTTGACCAGGGTTGAACGGGTATCAGCCTCCGGCAGGTTGACCTCCACCCCACCTTGAATGTAGGGCGCGGTGAGCATGAAGATGATCAAAAGACACAGGGTCACATCCACCAGCGATGTGATGTTGATGTCGGCCATGCTGCGGAAAGAGCTTCGCCGTCTCATCAGATTGTCTCACTTCCATGAACTTCTGGGTGCCGGTGATGGTCGCGTCCGGCGGAACCCACAGCCCCACTGCCGCCACCGGCTCCTTCTTCAAGAATTGTGCGCAGGCGATCCATCTCATTGCCTACCAAATCGATTTTGCGCACCAGCATGTTATAGAAAATCACTGCGGGAATGGCGGTAGCCAAACCAGCGATGGTGGTGATCAGGGCTTCGGCAATGCCAGGAGCAACAACAGCCAGGTTGGCACTCTGCATGGCCGACATCTCAAAGAATGAACTCATGATGCCCCAGACCGTTCCCAGCAAACCCAGGAAAGGAGAAATTGTCACGGCAGTGGAAAGCAGAATAAGGTATCGTTCCAGGTTTTCGAGTTCCATATAAGTGACCCGTTCACTGGCCCGCCTGATATCAGGCACTCTTTCCAGGTCTTGTGTTTCGAGAATCTGGTTAGCCAAGGGCAATTCAGGGTGCTCCTGGCACCATCGCACCAGATCTGATTTGGTTTGCCCACCGTCCAGCCACCGATCCAGTTGCTGCCAAAATTCGGCATGACCTGAACGAATGGTCGTCAAGGTGCGGCCTTTGTCCACCAGAACCGACCAGGACAATACCGACAGCACCAGCAGAATCAGCAGGATCCCTTTGCCAAAGAAGGTGGAATCCATGACCAGTCCCATCAATTCGCCGGGACCGAGCAGGGCAAGCAGCGGGACAAATGATATCCCGGAGAACATTCCTAAGAACATGGCGCTCCTTGGAGTAGGTTTGGTTGAGTGGGGATTCGGCCTAGCTCCATCATGGCCGTCTCCATCCGGACCTTCCTTGGTCCGCTTGCGGATGCCAACACCCGCAGGAAAACTGATTTACCCGGGGCGGAGAAAGAAGTTCCCATCCGCCGGGAAAGAGAGTCCGGCCGATTAGGCCTGACCCTTAAAAACCTTCAGGGAGAAGGTTTCTTCAAAATCGAACTTATCCAGGAAATCCGTCAGGGTATCTTCTTCCCTTTTCCGCAACAAATCCTTGTCTACAAGATGAAAGACAATCCGCCCAAAATCCAGAGTATTGTGCACTCCCCAGGAATTGAAAACGTCCGGAGCCATGGGGCCGTACTTTTCGCGACCCAAAAGAACGATCCAGTCCAGCAGGTCTTTACCGGTGATGTGCTTGGGTGTGGTTTGGGATTGCATGGCCTGCTCCAGAGCCTCCAGGGCAAACAGGTAGGCGTCGGGGCGAAAGACACCACGCTGATCGGCTAATTCTTTGACTATGCGATTCAGGTCTGCGGCCTTGTTCATGGGCCCCTCCCGGTGTGTGTCCTGACAAGTATGCTACTTATGTTAAGGGCATTGGCGAAACTGTCAACCGCGGGAATCAAATCAATTTTTCATAGAGTTCCAGATACTGGCGCATTATGCAAGAGGCTCCGAAGTCCATGGTTGCGTCCCGGCGGGCGTCTTCGGCCATGTTTTGGCGTTGGTTGTCGTGGTCAAGGAGAGTGCCGATGGCTTCGGCCATGCCTTCAATATCATCGGGGTCTCGAAGAAAGCCGTTGTGGCCATCGTTGATGAACTCGCTTGCCCCACCTATGGAGGTCATCACCGGCACCACGGCACAGGCCATCGCTTCCAGAGCCACCAGCCCGAAACTTTCGTGCCGGGATGGCAGCAGAAGGACATCGGCCACGGGCAGAATATCTTCCAAATGATCTGATTGACCTAGGAACACCACATCATTTTCAAGTTCATGCTGCTCCACTAAACCTTGAACCTCGGACATTTCCGGCCCGTCACCCACCAGCAGCAGACGCACGTCATGATCCCGCCGCAAAAGGCCGAAAACCTTCACTACTGCCGGTACATTTTTTACCTTCCGGAAATTGCTGGCATGCAGGATTAGCTTTTCTCCCCCGGGGGCCAGTCGCTCGCGCAATTCATCGTCCTGGCGGGGTTTGAAAACCCGGGGATCGACAAAGTTGGGAATCACTTCAATGTCGTCGCCCACCCCAAAGACTTTTTTGGTTTCTTCTTTGAGAAAACTGCTCACGGTGGTGACTGCGTCACTTTGCTCGATAAGAAAACGGGTGATGGGGAAAAAGGAAGGCTCCTGCCCCACCAGGGTGATGTCGGTGCCGTGCAGAGTGGTGATCACCTTCAGCGGGGTGGGCTTCATCATTTCCCGGGCGAGGAAAGCAGCCGCAGCATGAGGAATGGCGTAGTGAACATGCAAAATATCCAGATTGTGGTGCAGGGCAACATCGTGCATGGCCGTGGCCAGGCTCAGGGTGTAGGGCGAGTTTCGGAACACCGGGTACTCGGGCATTTCCACTTTGTGGAAGAAGATGTTTTTGCCATAAGAGCGCAGACGAAAAGGCAAACTGCTGGTGATGAAGTGCACTTCGCAGCCATGACGTGCCAGATTCAAACCCAATTCAGTGGCCACAACCCCACTGCCGCCCTGGTCGGGATAACAGGTGATTCCTATGGCAGGCATTCTCATGTGCGCCACTCCACATCCGGAAAATCGTTGAGGACCGGCACAGCGTCAGTGCAAAAGGCTTCGGCATACTGACACCCGGCACGGCGTCCCCAGTTTCGGGCACGTCTTTGGATGCGTTCCAGAAAAGTACCATCGTTGATCATGGTTGGACGGCGGTGGTCTGCCCGCTGGAATTGGCTGGCGAAACAATGCAATGACTTTTCTTTTGTGGCCCATTGCTCCGTCACATCAAAGAGCAGGGATGGTTTCCCGTCGGCCGGGCAAACTGAAAGAACCGTCGGGACAATCCACAAATCGGCAGTGTTCGGAACTTTTGAGCCATCTTGCCAGCGCAAATATTCTGGTTCCTGAACAGGCAGTTCGGTCAATCTGGCGAGGAAGGCAGCCCGCCGCACGAGTTCCGCCGTGGCCACATGATCCGGGTGACGCACGGGGTCGGGGGCCGACACGACCCAACGGGGGCGAAAAGTGCGCAGGGCCCAGACGACTGCCATGAGGTGATCTCGATCAGTGGCGTTGATGAAACCATCCGGCAAATTCAACTGCAGGCGCCCGGCAAGGCCCAGGGTCCTGGACGCTTCTGCAGCTTCGGCCCAGCGTTCATCACTGGTGGCATTGGAACCCAATTCACCTCGGGTCAAATCCACAACCCAAATTCGACGTCCCTTCTTCGACAATGTGGCGATGGTTCCACCCAAACCAATTTCAGCATCATCCGTGTGAGGAGAGATCACCAGCAGATCGCATCCGAAATCCTGATCTTTCATTTATTTTCACCTTTCCCAAACCACCAGGCAGGTTCCTGGACCTGCAAAAGATATTCATTCCACTGGCCTTCAAGACCACTTTGCAAATGTTGGTCGGCTGCTTCCAGAAGGCAATCAACAAGCCCTTGCCCCCAAGTGGTGACACAAGGAACCCAGGCCAACTTCCTTTCCTGACGTTTCCCCAATGGAAAAACCCAGGCCGGCGTGCTGGGCCTATCTTCATTGACCTTTCGTTGGGACTCATTTTGCAACATGGTCTGGACTCCCTTGACCCAACGACGAGTTCTGCCGGCGGCCAGCGAGCGAGCTCTTTCAGAAGATATATTCAACCGACCGGTCAGGATACTCACCAATTCATCTTCTGCTTTGAGGCCCGCTTCCAAGGCCCACTTGTTGGCTTCATCTTTGGTCAAAAGAGTAGAATGACTGAATTTTTTCAGAAGATCATGGTCCAGATTGTGAGGGACAAGCCAACCAAAAAGTCGTGGGATAAGAGGAGCACGGTTCAGGCCCAAAAGTTCGTAGGCTGGAGTCAACTGAGACAAATAGGCCAACTCCCCTGGGCCCACCACCACGGCCACCGGTTTCAGCAGCCAGTCCTGCAACAGGGAGCGAAGAAGAACACCACAGCGCCACCCGAAAGAATTGGCGGGAGTGTCGTGACCGTTCCAAGGCGTCCTGCTTTGGTTGTCCACCTGATAAAGAGGACGCTTCAAGCTGTTGGCACCCAAGGGTGGTATGGCCAGTTCCCTGGCCAGTTGGAAAGCCCGCAACCCGGTCACTTGGCTGAGCACAGCCAACAAAGGAACAACACGGTTGTAGAATTCGGCACTGTGATGATGAAGACGGGAATCATTGCCTCGCAGAATAACCAAACCGGTTCCCCTGAAAATTCTCCGAATCAGCGACTCGTTCAGTTCGGAAAGAGATACATTTTCAGATTTGGCCAACAGGTATATATCAACGAGGTCCTGGCCCAAACCATCGGACGGAGGCTGGGATTCCAGAATTTCACCGACGCGTTGTTCCAGTTTGTCGAACGTAAATGTTCCGATCATCTGCTGCCGTTTGTTCCCTTCTGGAACGGGGCAATTGCTGCTGGCCAGCTTACCGGTCAGGCCATCCCAAAGGACGGGATCGAGGGCTTCCGCCAAATCGTCATCATCATCTCCCATCCAATAAACAGGAACCGAAAGCTGGCCCCTCTGGGTGCGCAGCCTGGCCAAGGCAACAGTGGTGGCAATCTTGTACAAGGAATAAAGCGGTCCACCACCAAATCCTGGTTGTTGACCAGTGACCACCGCTCTGGCAGCACCCGAAACCAGATCATTCAAATTCTGGACGATCAGTTCACGGTCAGCTGCTGGAGTGGCCAGAATCAGGGGATCTTGTGCCAGCTGTTCAGCATATCCTTGGGGCAGAAACTCCTCGGGCGCCGTCTTGTCCTTTTTCAGCACTGTGTTCAGTCCCGGGGTTGCCTGGAAGGCCTCAGGGAGATCAACCAGCGAATCAACCTGGGTATTGAGCCAAAACTTCCACAGTCTCTGCTCAGGGTGCAGGTGCACCAACAGGGAACCGGTTCCAATGGAAAATTGGGAAGAATTCATGATTGCATCTTCGTTTTGCGGTAAACCAGAATCCAACGATGGCCCATGGAGAGTTCGGCACCTTCGTAGCTGCCGGCCGAAGCCACCCTTTCCAGGCCATGTTTCAGGGCCAATTGATCCATCTCTGCCAAGGAAAAGACAGCAACTTTTTCAGTGTATCGCAACCCTTCAAGTGGCAACGGATGGTTTTGAGGGGCTGGTTCGGTGGGCTGTGTTGAGCTGGGCAAAGGGTGCAATTCAACCTCTTTGCTGACTTGGGAATCTTGGGCTGAATATCGTCTCGTTTCACGAATTTTCATGTTGCCGACCGCCCTCTCCCTGATAAAATCCTGCCCGTTGCCAAGCTCTTGAACAACTCTATCACAATTGAAATAGTCCAAAAACCAGTGCCCGCCAGAACAAAGGATTCGGGAAACTTCTTCAACCACGACGACATTATCCTGGAGTCGACCAAAATACCCAAACGCAGTAAACAGTGAAAGCACAGAATCCAGAGATTGATCCTTAAGGCCAATAGATCTCATGTCCCCCCTGATTAATGGTGTTCCAAGAGACCGTTGACTCGCCAGTTCCAGCAAGGGAGACGAAAGGTCCAATCCCAAGCAGGGCAAACCAGCCTTCACCAGAAACTCCAGATGTCTGCCGTCTCCGCATCCCAAATCCAGCACGGGTTTTCCGTGAGGGCTCAGTGGAGCCATAGTCGGCAACAATTCAAAACACAGGGCCGCTTCGGCGCTGTCCCGATGGGCATAGAGGGCAGGATAGTGCGCGCCAAAAGCAACTTCAAACCAGGCATCAGTCATGGCAATCCTGTTCAGGCTCGTGGGCCGTTTCACCGGCCAAAACCTGATGACGCCGAATAACAGTATCGACAGCTTCGGAAAGTTTTCCGGGAAAATCGGGAGTGAAGTGCAGTCCCCTGCTTTCGTGCCGGTCCCGTGCGCAAAGAACAATCAACTCGGCCAAAAGACTGATGTTGCGCAACTCCACAATATCCGGATTGATGACACTGATGCAGAACAACTCTTCAACGGTATCGCGGATTTGCCGTAGCCTTCGCAGAGCAATATCCAAACGGTCGCGATCTCTAACAATTCCCACGTAGTCCCACATTATGCGGCGCACCGAGTCCCAGTCGTGTTCCAGCACCATGATTTGCGGGCCCGCAGCGTGGGTTTCGGCCCCCAACGCCGAAAGATCCACCTGAAACCCGTCGGAACTGATGAGCGGTTCCAGATTTTCCATGGCGGCACTGGCCTGATCAGCAAAAAACACGGCCTCCAAAAGACTGTTGCTGGCCAAACGATTGGCGCCATGCACCCCAGTGCAAGCCGCCTCCCCAATGGCGTACAAACCCGGCAGGCTGGTGCGTGCTGCCAGATCAACGGCCACGCCACCGCACATGTAATGCGCAGCCGGCACCACCGGAACCGGTTGACCGGCCATGTCCAGCCCAAACTTGGCACACTGTTTCACCAAATGGGGGAAACGATCCTCCACCTTATTACGTTGAAGGTGACGCAGGTCCAGAAAAACACAGGGATCGCCGCTGGTTTTGAGTTCCCGATCAATGCTGCGAGCCACAACATCTCTGGGCGCCAAATCCTTGAGAGGATGGTACCGTTCCATGAATTGTTCCTGGTGGCCATTGATCAGCACGGCCCCCTCGCCCCGAACGGCTTCACTGATGAGAAAACTTTTGGCCTTGGGATGGTAAAGACATGTGGGGTGAAACTGAACGAACTCCAGATTGCGCAACTCGGCCCCGGCCCGGAAGGCCATGGCCAGGCCATCACCAGTGGCAATATCCGGATTGCTGGTGTAACTGTAAACTTTGCCGCAACCTCCAGTGGCCAGAACCACAGCGTCAGCAAGAAAAGCCCTTCGGCGATGGGTTTGGCGGTTCAGCACCACACAACCAACCACTCGCTCGGCGTTTTTTTGGTTCATGCCAATTTGGCGGCCGGTGAGCAAATCCAACCCCATGTGGTTCTCGTCCACGCTGATGTTGGGATGGGCCAGGCAGGCCTTCAGCAATCGTTCTTCGATTTCCCTGCCTGTCAAATCCTTGCAATGCAAAACCCGCCGGCGGGAATGACCACCTTCTCGGCCCAAAGCAAATCCATCCCCCTCGGATTCCTCATCTTTGCTGAACTGAACCCCGTAGGAAAGCAATCGTTCAATCAGACGCGGTCCAGCAGCCACCATTTTGCTGACCACATCACGATTGCACAGGCCATCGCCGGCCGTGAGGGTGTCTTGAATATGATGGGAAAAATCATCCATGGGAGACACCGCAGCGGCGATTCCTCCCTGGGCATAATTGGTATTGCTCTCTCTGCTTTCCTTCTTGGTCACCACGTTGACAGTGCCTTGTTCGGCTGCCAGCAGGGCAAACTGCAAACCGGCAATGCCGGAACCAACAACCAGACAACGGCTGATGAAGATATCCGTTTGGCTTGGGGAAGGCATGCATTTCCTCCAGTGGCTGCAATTCCAGGAAGTTGCAGTGGCTGAACAACAAAAAAAAACAATTGGGGCTAAAGTCCCCAGGCCAGGGTGGCGATAATACTTCTGACATTAAGAAATTACCCTCACCCCGGACATATGTCCACCCGGAGGATTGAATCGTGAAGCGCCGAAACCTGATCTTTGCCCTGACCATGGCCGCCCTTGTGGCAATTCTGGCCGGTTGTTCAAATCACGACGGAAATGAATGGCAGCGTCTGGTTTGTGAGGTTGAAACCATCAACAATGGCACCCCTCTGCTTTCTGCCTACCTGGATGTTGGATCCGATGGCGAAGCAGGCACTGCAGACGATACTTACCCCATTGATTGGGTGCCGGTAATGTTTTATGCCCGGCCTTACAGCGATGCTATTGTTCTGCCTGAAAACGGTATCTCAAGTTGGTTCCATGTGACCAACTATGATTTGATTTGGCACCCAGGCCCAGCAGCACCACCCGAGATGACAGACTACAATGTCACCAACGGGATGATCGAAGCCCTCATTCCCGTGAATGATCATGGTTCCGTCCATGTCCTGATTGCTGATCGGGTCATGAAAGAAGAACCTTGGTACCGCTCACTGTTCGAGAATCCAGGGTCTAGTTTCACGGCAGCCTGTGAGTTGAGATTTCACGGTCATGAAACCGGAAACTCGGAAGTCGTAACCATCGAAGGTGGCTTCATGGTAACTTTTTACGGGGCCACTGCTGGAGACTGACCAGTTCTTTCAGGATGATTTTGTTTGAATTACGCGCTCAACTAACCATTGGTTGAGCGCGTTTTCCTTGTCCCAGACAAGCTCCATATCAAGCACCATTACCGGCCTTGGATCTTGCCACAGGGCAGCCAGTTTGATCCAGTCTTTGTCAGTTGTTACCAGGGCGGTGGCCCCTGCGGAATCCATTTGGCGAGCTATCTTTGTCAGCAGGGGTTTTGAATAGTCCACGTGATCCTGACACCGCAAAGAGAGAACAACCCGTTGGTCAAGGCTTTCACAGGCCCCAGCCTCGAATCGATGGGGACGGGCAATTCCCGAAACCAAAGCCCACCGATGCTCCACACCATCTTTCACCTGT
>JAUUYW010000189.1 GCA_030590265.1 Candidatus Krumholzibacteriia bacterium | reverse complement strand
GTGCCCATCGCTATCCTGGCTGGTTGGGTCTCGGCTGGAAAACCAGAGATGCGGGCGGTCTATCCCCTGAACCCGGGGGTGGTTTCGGGACAGGTTTCTTTCCTCACTCATGCTCTGACCCAGCTACTCTATTATGCCGCCTGGGAAATTTTGTTCCGGGGCGTGTTGCTGCGTGGTTTGACACCTCGTCTGGGATTTGCCAACGCCAACATGATCCAAATGGCCCTCTCGGTGCTGGCTCATTTCGGACGGCCGGGTACCGAGACACTGTCGGCCATCCCGGCCGGGTTGGCTTTTGGTGGTATCGTGCGGCATACCGGGTCGGTCTGGTATGTGATCCTGATTCATTGGGTGGTGGGGACTGCTCAGGATGCCTTTATTTTATACGGATAGGTCGGCGCTGGTCTCCGATACCAAACAGACCCCGCAGTCCAAATTCAGGACTGCGGGGTCTTGTTAATTGCTTGTATTGAAGCTGCAGTTCTAACTCAACAGCTTATTCACAGCCTGCACATAAGCATTGGCATCCGGCAGGGGTGATCCTTCAGCCAACAGCGCCTGACCCAGCAAAACCGTAGGCCAGTCACCCAACTCTTCACCGGCCTCGGATTGCGCCTGAAGCATCTTGCAGATGGCATGCTCAGGATTGATTTCCAGGATGCGTTTGGAAACCGGCATATTGTCCTGACCCATCTGTTTCATGAGGCGCTCCATGTGGGCGCTCATGGCGTCATCCTTGTTCACCAGCACGCAGGGACTGTCCTGCAACCGACTGGTTACGCGCACCGTTTCCACCGTTTCTGCCAGAGAGTTTTGCAGGGCATCGCAAAGTTTGCCGTAACTCTCCTGCTGTTCTTTTTCGACTTTTTCTTCTTCTTCTGTTTTTTCCAGTTCCACATCGCCGCGGCTGATGTCCTTGAACTGCTTTCCGTCAAAATCCTGCAGACCGCTCATCATGAATTCATCCACGTGGTCGGCCATGAAGAGCACTTCAAAACCCTTGGCGCGGAAGGTCTCAAGCAAAGGTGAGGTCGACATGGTCTTGAGGTTTTCACCGGTGATGTAGTAGATGACGTCCTGGCCATCGCGCATGCCGCTGACGTACTCTTTCAGGCTGATGATGTCGGTGGTTCCCGATGAAGTGGAGTGGAAGCGCAACAGGCTTTTCAGCTCATCGAGCCACTCGTAGTTCATGTAGAAACCCTCTTTGAGGACCATGCCCATTTCTTTCCAGAAAGTGGCGTAATCTTCAGGTTTGTCGTCGGCCATTTTTTGCAGAATGTCGAGAGTCTTCTTGACCACGTGTTTCTTGATGCCGGCGATAACACGGTTGTTCTGCAAAATCTCCCGACTCACGTTCAACGGCAAATCTTCGCTGTCAACCACCCCACTGACAAAACGCAACCACGAAGGCAACAGGTCTTCGCAGTTGTCCATGATGAAGATGCGTTTGACATACAACTTGAGACCATGGCCACGATCCTGGTTGAAGAGCCCGAAAGGAGCCTTGCCCGGTACATAGACCAGGGACCAGAACTCCTGCATGCCTTCGACGTGCTGGTGGGTCAGGGTGAGGGGTTCGCCGGCGAAATCATTGCTGATTTGCTGGTAAAATTCCTTGTGGTTCTCTGGGGTGACTTCTTTGGCGTTGCGACGCCAGATGGCGGTTTTTTCGTTGAGGCGCTCGGCTGCCTTTTCTTCCGCTGGTTTGAGTTCGCCGTCTTCACCCTTTTCGGGTTTCGGAATAGTGGCTAACCAAATGGGATGCACGATGAATTCGGAATACTTGTGGATGATTTCGCGAACTTTCCATTCGGAGGCGAAGCCGCTGATGTCCTCGTCATCCTTGAGATGGATGGTCACGATGGTGCCGCGGGTGTCCTTGTCGGCTTCTGAGAGCAGGAACTCGCCATCGCCTTTGGAGCTCCACAACCAGGCCTGATCCTCGCCGGCCTTGCGTGTGAGCACTTCCACATTCTCAGATACCATGAAGACGGAATAGAAGCCAACACCGAACTGCCCGATGAGACTCATGTCTTTTTTGGAATCGCCGGAGAGATTGCTCAGAAAATTCCGCGTTCCACTGCTGGCAATGGTACCCAGACTTTGCATGAGGTCATCTTCGTTCATGCCGATGCCGTTATCGCTGACGGTGATGGTGCGGGCCTCTTCGTCCACCTTCAGGTCGATGCGCAAATCCGTGTCTTCCCCCAGCAAGTCGGGGTGGGTGATGCCTTCGAAACGGACCTTGTCCAGGGCATCGGCGGAGTTGCTGACCAGCTCGCGCAGGAAAATTTCCTGGTTGCTGTACATGGAGTGGATCATCAGATTCAGAAGTTCACGGACTTCTGTTTGGAATTCATGCTTTTGCGGCGCAGCCTTTTTGGACATTTTTCCATCCTTTTGGGATTTAGGGGGAGTGTTGAATTTATTTGCGAGAAAGATATATAGAGTGGGTTCTAACGGCAAGGAGGCACCGGCGATCAAAATAGTTTTGACCGCCGGTGCAACACACTGTCAAATCAATCCTCGTCTTCTTCTTCCCCCAACAAATATTTCCCAAACCAAGCCAAATCCCAGGTGATCTTGGCCAGACGATTCTCATGAGTCGTCAACCCATGGGGCTCTCCGGGGTAGACAATCAGCTCACAAGGAACATTAAGGTAATGCTTCAACCCTCTGTACAGGGCCTTACTATGAGCCGGCGGCACCCGGGGGTCGTTCCCACCCACATGGATCAAGGTCGGTGTCTTAACACGATCCAGTTGGTAGAGGGGCGATGCCTTCTGATAATGCTCCGCTTGCTGCCAAGGTAAGCCTTCAACATAATTGATCACGTGCCCAGGCGTATCTTCGATACCCCACTGGATAGTCATATCCAACACCCCGGCACCACTGCTGGCTGCAGCGTACATATCCGGCTCGGCCACGATCATGCAGTTCGTGAGGTAACCACCATTGCTCCAGCCCATCACACCGATATGCTCTGGATCGGCAATACCTTCATCAATGAGCCACCTGGTTCCGTTGGCAATATCCGTCACTTCGATTTCATTTTCGCGGCCAATGAGTTTGGCCAAAAATTCATCACCGTAACCGGTGCTGCCGTGGTAGTTGGGGCTGAGCAGGGCGTAACCCTTGCTGGCAAACAATGCGCGACCATAAATCCACAGACGCAGGCGGTACTTGGTGCTGCTGGTCGGACCCCCGTGCAATTCAATGATGGTTGGCAAGGGGCCGTCTTCTTTTTTGTATCCAGGTGGAAGTTCCAGGATGCCATGGCAGAGATCACCATCGGCACCGGTCCAACTCACGTGCTGGATTTGGGGCAAAATCCAGGTGTCCACCTGAGGGTTGGCGTGGGTCAGTTGCGAACGCTTGTCTTCACCTTTGATAAGGTACAAATCGTTGGCTGTGGTGATGGTCTCGATGTTGGCCACAAGTTTGTTGCCTTTGGCATCAAAGCCGAAACTGCCCACAACCACATCGCCACCGGCCAGCACACGGCTTTTACCTTGGCCGCCTTTTTTGATGTCATCAATGCCGTACACTCTGACGCGGCCCATGGTTTCTCCGCTGAAGCAGAGAGTCCGATTGTTGCCGCACCATTTGAGGCTGCCGCTGTAGGTGACCATCTCCGGTCGTTCTATCAACTGCAGGGGCCAGGCACCATCTTGGTTTTCGGCGAGCCAGATGTTGGATGCATAACCATCATAGGATATGGCGAAGGCCAGGGCCTTGCTGTCACTGCTCCAGGCCAAATTCTCCAGCCAGCCGTAGGGGCTTGGGTGGTCTTGGCGCCAGGCTTGATCCGTCAGTGTGGTGATTTCTCCACTGGAGAGATCCAGCACTTCAACCCGGGACCAGCCTTCCATGAAGATCAGTTCGTTGTCTTCGGTGGAGATCAGGGCCATCTTGCTGCCATCGGGAGAGAGTTTCATTTGCCAGATCACACGGTCGGCGGCGAGCACTTCTTCATCCCGCCAGGTGTTCATGTCCAGCAGGCGGATCCCATGCAGGTTGCGCACACCGTGGCCAAATTCCAGGTCGGAGTATTTTTCCTTGAGGTCTTTCCAGGGTTCGTCGGTGACCTCATCGCTCACCTTGTAGTAGAGGAGGATGCCGTCGGGACTGAGTTGGAATGCGGAGACTCCATCTTCCACCCGGGTCATGGCCACGGGCTGGCCCCCGTCGGCGTTGATGCGCCAAACCTGGCGACTGCCATCGTTGGGAGGGCTGTCTTGACCACCTTTGTTGCTGCCGATGAAGTAGATGGCCTCGGAAGCAGGGCACCAGGTGGGGGAGCTGGCGCCGAAACTGTCAAAAGTCAGGCGACTGTTGTTTTTGCCATCGGTGCTGGCAACCCACAGGTCGGTGTGGCGGCCTTCTTTGCCCCGGCCCCAGCGACTTTCAGAGTAGGCAACCTGCTCGCCGTTGGGACTCACCGAAACGTTGCCGAGAACGGTGATGTCGAAGTAGTCTTCGGCTTCAATTTGGTGGTCCCTGACCGTTTCGGACAGGGCTGGGGTGCTGATCAACAGCAAACTGAGGACCAGAACCCAATTTGATTTCTTGAGGAAAGCAGAAAATCGCACGAAAATGCCTCCAGGAAGCTTTGAATTGGGGTGACAGGAGTTTGCTTTGCAGAGTATCATGCGTGGGAGGGGAAAAGCCCGTTTTTTTTCAATTATTGACGATTTTTTGGAAAGGCACCAATCCATGTGCGGAATTTGCGGCGTGATGGCCCTGGACGGCCCGCTGGCCCTGCCCGAGCAGACTCCCGAACGCATGATCGGCATTATGCGTCATCGGGGGCCCGACGAATTTGGGGCCTGGCGGGATCGCTCAACTTTTTTGGGACACGCCCGCTTGAGCATCATCGACCTGGAATCGGGCCAACAACCCATGACTGCCGATGCGGGTCGTTACTGGATCACCTTCAACGGTGAAATTTTCAACTATCCCGAATTGACGGCCGAGCTGAAAGCCAAAGGGCACAACTTTGTCACCAGCAGCGACACCGAAGTCATCCTGCATGCGTTTGAGCAGTGGGGCGCCCAGTGCGTGGAGCATTTCAATGGACAGTTCGCCTTTGCCATCTGGGATTGCCATCGCCGACGCCTCTTTTTAGCCCGGGATCGTTTTGGAATCCGGCCCTTGTTTTTGGCAGAGCACAACGGACAGCTGATGTTCGCCTCGGAGATCAAGAGCCTGCGGGCCTTCCCGGGTTTTGCCCCTGAATTGGATCCCGGTGCAGTGGGCGAGATTTTTCATTATTGGGCCAGTGTCGGCTCTGCCACGGCCTTTCGCGGGGTGGCCCAACTGCCACCCGGTCATGTGGCTTTTGTGGGCGATGATGATTTTGGTCAGACGGCACCAGCGCCCTTGCCGTCCTCAGTCAGGGTGCATCGTTACTGGCACCCGACCTTTTTACCTGAACGTGAAGACCATCGCTTTGTCTCTCGCATTGAAACCGAGATCATGGCCGGCGAAGTTCGGGAAAAATTGGTGGATGCGGCAACCATTCGCCTGCGAGCGGATGTTCCGGTGGGCGCTTACCTCTCCGGTGGTCTGGATTCGTCGGCAACTGCGGCCATCATTCATCGCTACACCGACCATCGGTTAAAAACATTTTCAGTTGGTTTTGAAGACCCTGCCTACGATGAAACCGCTTGGCAGTTGGCCATGGCAAAGCATATCGGCACCGAACACCAAACCATCACCACGGGCACTGAAGATATCGCCGGACGTTTTCGGGACGTCATCTGGCACGCCGAGTCGCCCATCATGCGCACCGCTCCGGCACCTTTGCATGCACTCAGTGCCTTGGTGAACCAGGAAAAATTCAAGGTTGTGCTCACTGGCGAAGGGGCCGACGAAGTTTTTGTGGGTTACAACATTTTCCGCGAAGCCAAAGTGCGTCATTTTTGGAGTCGTGATCCTGCTTCCCGCTCCCGGTCGGCTTTGCTGACCCGGCTGTATCCTTATCTGGCCCAATCACCGCCCGAGTTCAGCCGCAAATTCTATGGCGCGGGTTTGGATCATCCTGGGGATGCATTTTTCTCCCACCGTCCACGCTGGAGTAACAGCGCGCCGGTGGCGAATTTCCTGGTCGATGAGGCTTCCCAAGGGCACTATGCGGGACCTGCCGAAGAACGCCTGATAGCTGCTCTTCCTGATGAATTCACTACTTGGGGGCCCGTTGCCAAGGCCCAGTATGTGGAAATGACAACTTTTCTTGCTGGTTATTTGCTTTGCTCCCAAGGGGACCGCATGTTGATGGGGAACTCCGTAGAGGGTCGATTCCCCTTTCTGGACCACAATTTGGCTGATTTTGCCGGGACCTTGCCTGCTTCGGCAAAGCTAAAGTCGCTGGTTGAAAAGTCGATATTGAAAGATGGGGTTGAGGATCTTCTGCCGGACAACATTTTGAAAAGGCCGAAACAACCGTACAGAGCCCCGGAAAGTACCAGTTTCATCGCTCTTTTTACTTCTCTTAACTGCTCCATTGAACTACACGAATCAGAAGTTGAAACAGGTCGTAATTTAACTTGGCATAACTTAGTGATTAAAAAGTTGCCACCCCTTGTTGAATAGGCTTCCATTTGTGCTTAACACCGTAATAGAGAGTTGAACAATTATATGCATCTTGTAAATAGTCTTTTCGTTTCGCAACAGTATTACCCGTTTGGACAAT
>JAUUYW010000477.1 GCA_030590265.1 Candidatus Krumholzibacteriia bacterium | reverse complement strand
CGCCGGTGAGGGCCGTATTGCCGATAAATACACAATCGGAAATAACACCGAAGGATGAATAGGCTAAACCACCACCTTCATAAGCGTTGTTGTTTACAAAATGACAGTTGGAAATCGTCACTGAACTTGGATACGAGTTGTAGATACCACCGCCCCAAGTGTGGTTGCCGTTGGTGATGGTGATCCCTGAAATCAACGCTTCGGCTCCCTCGCCTTCCTGAAGCATAAATGCCCGGTGGAAATCTGTGGAAGTTCCTTCACAATCGATAATGCACAACGTCGGATCGTTACCCTCGGACCTCACGGTAATATTCTTACCCATCAGGGAGAGATCCCTGTTTCCAGGGCCAGTGAAAACACCATCCCGCAGAACGATTTCGTCTCCAGGGGATGACCAGATGATAGCTGTTCGAATAGTCAGTGTGTCTTCGGGGGAAACATAGATAGTATCGGCTGGGGCAGGAGAAGGAATCAGCACACGGACCAGCGTCATCAAGAATAGCTTTCGCACGACCATTCCTCCATTGGGTTGGAGAGACCATGGTGTCAGAAGACCATCATCAATTGGTTCTGGAAACATACTAGCATAATCACCAGCACGGTTGGAAAATACTTAATCCTATTTCTCCGGAGAGTTAAAACTTCCCCCAATTCCAATAGGCATATTGCGCAAATTACCAAATGTAATCCCGTACATAATCCGCTCATCATGATTCAACCCAACAAAAATTCCAGGCTTGAAAGGGCCCATTTTTACCAGGCCTGGATACAAATTCAGACGGTAGCGATAGTCCTTGGTTCTGGCAAAGAGCAACGAAGCCAACAGCGAGTTGTTCCGATCGTAAAAAATTCCACCGGATGCTGCCAGATCGAGTGTTTTGCTGACTTCGTCGACCTCCAAAATATTCTTGGCCACCAACCCCAGCCCAAACGAAAAACAACGACCATCTCGACGCGTGAAACTCAATCCCAATTCTGCATGACTGCCCCAGTGATAGAACAGGCTGGTGCTGCCTTTTTTATTGAGATGGTATTTGACGGAATAGTTTTGCCCCTGGTTTTGCAACTCAGCTCGCCAGGGCATGTAAGTTGGTTGGTAGGACCAGTCGGCCATGTGCAGGGTCTCGCTGAAAAAGCGGGCAATGCTGTCGTTGCTGAAAAGAATGATTCCGGCTGGGTTGAAAATCCAGAAATCGGCCACAGGATCAGTGGTGGGGCCCTGGTATCCGTTGTTCTCAACCACCTCATTCAGGAAGTGATAGGCGAAGATGGTGATGCCGGCCATGGTTTTGGGATGCAGGTATTCGTTGAAGCGGAAGTATTCGACCATCATGCGATAACTCATGCCGCCACCAATGAGGTGGTTCATGTAGTTGGGCCAATACTGGGCTTTTCCTGAGTTGACGGAGATGGGGATCACTTCCCGGGTCAGAAAATCCCAAAACCCATTGACGCCGATGGACCATCCAGGATTGAAAATATTTTTGAGGACGTTTTCCGCTCCTCGGGCATACATGATCCGGCCGGGACGATTGTCACGATTTTCCACCTGCAGAATACCATACCCACCGTTGATGATGAGACGGGTGGGATGAATGAGAGATTGGGTGCCGTAGTCGAGGCCGCGGTAGAAGTAGTAGGTGCCTTCTTTCCCTTCGATGGTGTCGGTCCAGGGCAAATAGGGCGTGACTTCAACATCCGGATTTTCATCAGCAAGTGCAAAATCAGCACCTGCAACAAAGGTGGCCAAAAGCCAGAAAACAACCAGGACTGGATGGAATGCGCGAGTCATGATCAAACGAGATCCACAATGGAACCGAAATCAGGATCAAACATACGTTTGTAAATTCGGGTGGCGAATCCATCGGTCATGCCCGCCAGGTAGTCACAAAGGATTCTTGCGCGGGTGTTGAGGTCTTCAGTATTGGCCATCTCCTCTTCAAAGTCTCGGGACAAAAGGGACAAACGTGGCATATCACCCTTCAGATAATTGTCTTCCAGGGCTTCAAAGAGCCTGGTCAGCATATGGTTGCCCTTGTGCTCCAGCTGACAAACCTGCGGCGACCGGAAAACAAGGTCAACCGCCAGCTGGGCGTAGAGTTTTTGTTCCCGGACAAACTGTTGATCCAGCTCCACGCCAAAACGGTAACGGTTGGTCACATCGCTCATGAAATTGTCGCGCTCCACCAATTGACAGGCTTCCACAAAAGAACCGATTTTGCGGTTCATGACCCTTTCCAGGTTGCCGCCGTGCATGGCTTCGAGAAGTTTGCCGATGGTGTTGGTATCTTCGTTGGAAAGCTGGCTTTGATCTTCGGCCCAGCGGCTCACCTGGACAATGGTAACAAAACCGGCGTTGGCACTGTCCACCAGATCGTTCAGGCTGTAGGCCGTGTCGTCGGCCCAATCCATGATCTGGCATTCCAGGCTGCGCAGTTTGTTGAGTTCCCGGCCGGGAGTGAATTGAGCGGGGAAGGGGCGTCCGTCGAAAACAAAATCCAAGTATTTTTTCTGATCGTCATAAAGGAAATGTTTGCTTGGGATGACCCACTGGCTGAACAAGGTTTTGTACTTGAGAACGCCATCCATGAAGGCGCGGGTGGGGTTCATGCCTCGACGGCTGCGCCCACTGGTGAAGATGATTTCGGTGATCAGGCGCAGGGTTTGGGCGTT